>NZ_JBQQCA010000027.1:0-91411 GCF_052246635.1 Streptomyces sp. 6N223
GGTCGGCGACCGCCGACCCGCCGGACGCCTCGGCGTTGGCGGACCAGTCCGGGTTCACGTACACATCGGCACCCTCATACGGGTTCTCCACCCGCTGCACCGGCGCCGGCTCCTCCTCGGCGGACGCCATGCTGAGGGTGCCCGCCGTGATCGCCACAGCGCCGATGAGCGCGCCCGTGAACATCACGGGCCGCCTCCTACGGCGGTGTTGTGGGGGGTTGGTGCGGCTCATTGCAGTCCTTCCTCCAGAAGGGGGTTCTCCGGTGGATCGTTCTCCGGTGACGTGGGCGTCCCCGGTGACTCGTGCGCGGTCCCTGTCCGTACGCCGCCTGATCCGGCGCGCCACGACGGCCGGGCAGCCGGGGTGGGGGGACACTCCGTGGGGGGACACTCCTTCGATCCCGCTCCCACCACGGACCGCCGCTTCCCGCAGGTGGCCAGGGGGGCCGGCCGCCCCCCGCGGGCGTCGACGCGCGCCGGGGCGCCGGAGGGCGCACCGGATATGGGCGCATGGGTACGCGCCGCCGCGGCGGGTGGTATCGGGCGGCCGGCGGACCTGAGGGGGATGCGGGGTCCGTGGTGGGGGCTGTGGGGGCTGTGGGGGCTGGTGTCGGGATGTGGGGAGTGCATGCGGAGCGCTCCGGTCGTCATGGCACGCCGTATGCGGCGCCTGACAGATGGGACCGCTCCCACTGGTTGAAGGGGACCGTAGGGCACAACCACCCTTCCCGCCAAGGGGTCGTTCGAGAAATTACCGCTGACCTGCCGCTGAGCCGCCCGTTGCGTCAAGGGTCTTGACGCATGAGTGGGTTCCTCCGATGCTTGGGAGCGCTCCCACTGGTTTCCGTGTGCACGTCACATGGCGAGCACTGCCTCTCACCCCCCACCCGAGCCGCAGGAGGCCCGATGCGGACCCAAAGTGGATCCCCCGAAGAGCACGCAGACCACCGAAGGAAGTCGCGCGTACCCCGCCGGGCGGTGCTCGCCGGCACCGCGGCCCTTTCCCTCCCGCTCTCCATCCGCCTCGCCACCGGCGCGTCGGGCGCGTCGGGCGGGACGGGCTCGTCGTCCGGGGGCCCGAGCATCCTGCAGACCGAGCAGGAATTCCTCACCCTCTACGAAAAGATCAAGTCCGGGCCGTACTTCTCCCCCGAGGGCATCCCCTACCACTCCGTCGAAACGCTCCTGGTGGAGGCGCCCGACCACGGCCACGAGACGACCTCCGAGGCGTACTCGTACTTCGTCTGGCTGGAGGCGCTGTACGGGCGGATCACCGGTGAGTGGGGACCGTTCAACGACGCCTGGGGGATCATGGAGCAGTACATGATCCCCGCGACCGACCAGCAGCCCACCAACAGCTTCTACGACCCGTCGTCGCCCGCCACCTACGCCGCCGAGCACGACGAGCCCTCCGGGTACCCGTCGGAGCTCATGCCGGACGTCCCGGTCGGCGAGGACCCGCTCGCCGCCGAGCTGTCGGAGGCCTACGGCACCGACGACATCTACGGCATGCACTGGCTGCAGGACGTGGACAACGTCTACGGCTTCGGCGACGGGCCGACCTTCATCAACACCTACCAGCGCGGTCCGCAGGAATCCGTCTTCGAGACCGTGCCGCACCCGTCGATCGATGACTTCAGCTACGGTGGCGAGAACGGCTTCCTGGACCTGTTCACCGGGGACGCCCAGTACTCGCAGCAGTGGCGTTACACCAACGCCCCCGACGCCGACGCCCGCGCCATCCAGGCCGCCTACTGGGCCGGCGTGTGGGCCGAGGAGCAGGGCAACGCCTCCGCCGTCGCCGACACCGTCGCCAAGGCGTCGATGATGGGCGACTACCTGCGCTACGCGATGTACGACAAGTACTTCAAGACCATCGGCGACTGCGTCGGCCCCGACGCCTGCGCCCCCGGCAGTGGCAAGGACAGCTGCCACTACCTGCTGTCCTGGTACTACTCCTGGGGCGGCGCGCTCGACACCTCCGCCGGGTGGTCCTGGCGCATCGGCTCCAGCCACTGCCACTTCGGCTACCAGAACCCGATGGTCGCCTGGGCCCTCTCCGAGGGCGGCATGACCCCCCAGGGTGCCACGGCCGGCGAGGACTGGACCAAGAGCCTCCAGCGGCAGCTGGAGTTCTACCGCTGGCTGCAGTCCTCCACCGGCGCGATCGCGGGCGGCGCCACCAACAGCGTCGGCGGCGCCTACGGCGAGATCGGCGACCTGCCCACCTTCTACGGCATGGCCTACGACTGGCAGCCGGTCTACCACGACCCGCCGTCGAACAACTGGTTCGGCTTCCAGGCGTGGTCGATGCAGCGGGTCGCGGAGCTCTTCTACGCCAGCGGCAACGAACTGGCCGGCGAGATCCTCGACAAGTGGGTCCCCTGGGTGCTGAGCGAGATCACGGTGGGCGCCGACCACCAGATCCCCTCCACCCTGGAGTGGTCCGGCGAGCCCGACACCTGGGACCCGGACAACCCCGGCGCCAACGAGGGCCTGACGGTGTCGGTCGCCAACTACACCAAGGACGTGGGCATCACCGGCTCCCTGGCCAACACCCTGTGCTGGTACGCCGCCGCCACCGGCAACGCGGAGGCGCAGGAGGCCGCCGCCGGTCTGATCGAGGGCATCCTCGCCAACGCCGACGACCTCGGCGTGTCCGTGCCGGAGGAGAAGGACGCCTACGACCGGCTCCAGGACGAGGTCTACATCCCGGAGGGCTTCAGCGGCACCATGCCCAACGGGGACGTGATCGAGCCGGGCGCCACCTTCGACTCGATCCGCTCCTTCTTCCACGAGGACCCGGACTGGGCGAAGGTCGAGGACTACATCGCCGGCGGCGAGATCCCGACCTTCAACTACCACCGCTTCTGGGCCCAGGCCGACGCCGCGATCGCCATCGCGACCTACACCGCCCTCTTCGGCGGTGGCGGCGGTGGCGGCGGCACGACCGGCGGCACCACGGGCGGCGCGTAGGCGTCGTCAGGTGTGAAGGCGTAAAGCCCGAGCATCACCCAGCACAGCCCCGAGGGCCCCGGTCGCCGAGCGACAGCCGGGGCCCTCGGCCGTGTGCGGCGATTCCACGGTCACTCGCCCTGGAATTGCTCACGCAATCGGCCGATACCGATCTCCCCACCGGAACGTTCTCTTCCGCCCGCAAGGCGGCGGGTCATGACGCTGGCAATTGCCGTGATCGATGCGCGACGTTCGGAATTATGTCCGATAGCGGCCGCCTGTTCGGGGAGATCGAGCCGGTTGGCGGCCCAACGCCCATACCCTAATGGCTCAGTTCAGGTCAGGCCCGCGTGTGGTCCTCTCGTGCGCGTTCTCCGTCTCTCTGTCGATGAAACGCCCTTGGCTCTCCTGGACGCTTCCGTTGCGAAAATTTGCGCCATTTCGATGAGTTGCTTGGGCTACCTTCGCGGCTGTATAAGTTTCACACAGACTTGACAAGCCGTCTGGCTATATTCGTCACGGGGAACAATCGGATGTTATCGACGCTTGTCAACACTGATTCACTTGCGCACCGCCGAGGAAGTCATGAGCGAAGTGACCGTCGACGAGAATCGCGTCGCACAACTGCGCGAAAAGGTCGTCGACGACCTCATCGCGCACGGCGACATCGTCTCGAAGCAGGTCGAGTCCGTGATGCGTCGAGTCCCCCGGCATCTGTTCGTGCCGGAAGCCACGCCGGAAGCCGCCTATGACGCCTTTGCCGCCGTGGTCACCAAGGTGAACGCGCGCGGCCACGCCGTCAGCTCCGTCTCCGCACCATGTGCACCAGGTCGGAGGCACATAACGCCGAGATGTGCGGCTCGGCGAGCGCGATCTGGTAAGCGGCGAGTGCCTTGTGCCGCGCGGCCCAGACCTCGGTGAGCGGTCGCGGGATGAGTGAGACGGGATCGGCGGCCGCGGATCGCGGTCGGAGACGCAGGGCGTCGCGAGTGCGGCGTTCGGAGGCGGCCAACCGGTGGCCGCGCAAGGCCCGATGGGGCCGGGCGGTCACTGTGCGGGCGATGTCAGCTGCCGACACGGCGGCGACCACCAGCCGGTCGTCCCTGGAGCGGGTACGGGTCAGGCACAGCGCGGCGAACGCGCTGTCGGCGGCGAACACGGCCTCTGCGGCGTTGATCGCCTCCGGCCCGCCATCGGCCAGCGTGGAGCACCAGGCGGTGAGCAGGGGCAGGACGTGTGCGGTGAGGCGGCGGATCGCCGGCTCGCGGGCCGCATGACGCTGGAACCGTACGAGCCGGAGACCGAAGGCTGCCGCCGCGTGGCTGTCCGCCCGCGCGCAAGGGCTCGCCCGCCACCAGCAGGCCCGCATCGACAGCGGCAGACCGGGCGCACGCTGGGCGGTGTACGACGCGATCAGCGGGCTGGCCGGGATCGGGCGTCCTCCTTGCCGCCCGCGCCGCCGGTCACCAGGAGGCCGCCGAGCCCGGCCTGACCGTCGCGCTCACCACCCTGACCGCGCTGATCCGCACCCGGCACGGCGCCCGCCCCGGCTGGTGGCTCCCCGCCGAGGACCACCCCCCGACCGTCGGCGTCCACCCGTCCGGCGCCGCCGCCACCGGCCTCGCGCACGGCATCGCCGGGCCCCTCGCTCTCCTCTCGGCCGCTCACTGCGCGGGCCGCACCGTGCCGGGACAGACGGAAGCGATCCGCCGCCGCGTCCTGGCTGGTCGCCTGGCAGGAGCCCTCGGGCTCCTGGCCGCCGCTCGTCAGCGGCGATGACCTCGATGATCCGCCCACCCGCGGGACACGCCGCCGACGGCCGGGCAGGCGTGACGCCTGGTGCTACGGCACCCCCGGCATCACGGCACAGCGCCGGGTCGCCCAGGGCCTCTCCCGCGAGGGTGAGAGCGCGGCCGTGGGACAGCGAGGGCCCCACGCTGTGTCACGGAGCGGCCGGAGTCCTCCAGGCCGCCAACCGTGCCGGATGCGCTCCCGTGGCCGACCTCGCCGCCACCCGCATCCTCACCCTTCACGACCCTTCCCGCCGCTACGGCTTCGCGCATGTGGAGCGGAGCGTAAGCACCGACGCCCCGGGATTCCTCACGGGTGCCGCAGGCGTGGCCCTCGCCCTGGCCGACGACGGTGGGCTCCTGCCTCGTGCGACGCCAGCCACGTGGGACGCGCTTCTCCTGCTTTCCTGACGCGAGGTTGGGGCGCCTCATTCCTCGGGCCGGTGGGGGCAGGGCAGACGGTAGGAATCGTTCTCGTACGAGCCCGTCCTGCAGGAGGCGATCGCCTCCAAGCACCAGCCATCGTCGCTCTCGGTCAGAAACAGCTCGTAGTAGTCGCGCTTCCAGGTCGTGTCGATGGTCGCCTGCGCGATGTTCGTGCCGTCGTCCTTCTCCGAGCCGCTGACGCCGACCACGGACGACTCTCCGTCCACCTCCGGCATGGGCGAGACGGGCCCGAAGAAGGGGTCCTCGACCGCGCAGACCACCGCCTCGTAGGCCTCCTCGTCCCCGTCGCTCATCGCGTCGGCGACAGCCTCAGCCGCCCGCCGCGCGCCGTCGTCGCCCCGGAACACCAGCACGAGTGCAGCCGCCGTACAGCCGACCGCCACCAGCACACTGGCGATCCACCACTGCCGGGGCCGCCGTGCCCGAGCCACTGCGGCTTCGTCGTCCACCGTCATGCGACAACCGCACCACGCGGACGCCGGGAGGGGTCCCGGCACTGCCGGCGAGGGGCGGCACGCTCGCCATGGTGAAAGGGCGTTCGGAGCCGGGCGGTTGGGGGTGCACCGGCCCACGCCCTTCAGCGGCCCCTGGTTGAGCGCCGCACCCGCCACCGGACGCCATGACGCGCCGTCATCTCCTACCCGGACATTCGCGGCCGCCGCCTTCGGCGCTCACGCGCCCAGACACTCAGGCTCAGCAGAAGATCAGCCAGCAGTCGTCGTCCTCGTCCTCATCCTCGGTGGGGGTGGGCGAGGGCTCCTCCTCCGACTCCGTGGGCGACGGGGTCGGGTCGGTGGGGTCGGGGGAGGTGGAGCCGGGGTCGGCGGGGCTGGAGGAGCTGGGGGTCGGCTCGGTGATGACGCCGCCTCCCTCGGTCTCCTCCGGGGTGTTGCCCTCCGTCTGGTCGTCGCCCTCGCCCTCGCGGTCGTTCTCGTCCGGGCTGTCGCTGTCCGACTGCTCGGGGGAGGAGGGAGAGAGCGAGGAGGGCGGCGAGGCCGGGTCGTCGCCCGTCGCCTCCTCGTCGGGGGACGCCTCCTCCGTGTCCTCCGGGCTCGAGGACTCGGCGCCGTCCGCCTCCACGTCCCGCTCGGCGCCCGCGGGCTCCTCCTGCGGCGCCACGACGTCGCCGACCTCGTTGATGGTGACGGCGAGCAGCGCCACGCCGAGCAGCCCGCCGAGGACGTAACGCCGCTTCGTGCGGCGCGGGGCGGCCCGGTGGCCCCTGCCGCGGCCGCCGCCACGGCGGCCGGGTCCGGTTCCGGCACCGGCGCCGTCTCCCGGGCCGGAGCCCGCGTCGTGGGCGGCGGCGCGGCTGGCGACCACCGGCACCGGCGCGGTGATGCCCGCGTCGGCGCGGGAGGGCGTTGCGTCGTCACCGGGGCGGGGTGCCGAAGCGCCGGGTGCGGCGGATGACGCCGAGGCCGCCGACACCGACGGCAGGGCCCGGGTGCTGATCTCGTCCGGGGAGAGGGGAGGCGCCGGCCGTGAGTCGCGGAACCATTGCCCCGGGGGGAACCGGGAGTCTCCGGCTCCGGTCGCCCCCGCGTCCGTCGTCCCGGCACCGCCCGCCTCGCGGCCCGCGCGCGGGCTCCGGCGGGGTAGGGGGTCGCCCGCGGCCCCCGCGGCCCCGGCGCCGCCGTCGTCGCTCGCGGCGCGCCGCCGGGGCGCCCCGGGATCTCCGCCCCGGGGCGCGGGGTGGTCGCGCCGTGCGCCCGGCGTCGGCGGGCCCGCGATGGCGCCGCTGCCGCCGTCACCGGCCTGGGAGGGGGCGGACTGGTCCCGGCCGGAGGAGGGCCAGTTGGCCATCTCCCCGCAGCCCGGGCATATCAACGCACCATTGAGGTGGCGGCGGCAGGTTATGCAGTAGTCCACGACGACACGCTCTCTGTGCTCTGTGCAATCCATGCGAAGGGGCGTGCGATATGGCGAACACCATAGCGTCGTGTGAACGTCAGGCAGACCGAAGCCCCGGAGCGCTGCCGCCCCGTGGCCCCGGTCTGTCCCCATCGTCCTCATCGGACCGCTTGGCCAGCAGCCTGGCGACAGCGCCCGATTTGCATGGAGGGATCCCTCCTTTCGGCGACACGGGGCGGTGAGGGAGGTGTGTGGACTGCGTGTTGTCGGCGATCGCCGGAGAGCAGTCAGTGGGAGCGCTCCCAACAATGTGCCCAAGTCGCGTACACGTCAAGCCTCTTCGCGGAAGATCGTGTGATTTTGGTAGTGGAATCAGAGAAATTGGGGAGTGATGGCATCACACCCTCACATTTTCTGAACACAACCCTGGCGGAGGTGGGGAGTTGGCGCTACGTTCCCCTCAGTCAGTGGGAGCGCGTCCCAAGAGCCCGCCCTCCGCGCCGGATGCGGCGGCCTCGACGATCTCCCGAAAGGACTCCCACCTTCATGAGCCGCACACGCGGACACAGACCCGGACGCGCCGCACGCGGTCGCTTAGCGCTCCTGGCCGTCGGAGCCATGGCCGCCACGACGCTGGGCACCGGCGGGATGCTGCAGGGCACGGCCAGCGCGGCCGCCGTCGCCTGCTCGGTGGACCACAGCACCAACGACTGGGGCACCGGCTTCACCGCGAACGTCACCGTCAGCAACGAGGGCTCCACGGCCATCAACGGCTGGACCCTCACCTACTCCTACACCGGCGACCAACGCCTGTCCGGCTCGGGCTGGAACGGCGTGTGGTCCCAGTCCGGCCAGAACGTCACCGTCACGGACGGCGGTTGGAACGCCACCATCCCCGCGGGCGGTTCCGCCTCCTCCGGCGCCAACTTCAGCTACTCCGGCAGCAACGCCGCTCCCGCCACCTTCTCCGTCAACGGCACGGTCTGCGTCGGCGAGGACCCCGGCGGCCCCGGCGACCCGCCCGGCGACCGCGTGGGCAACCCGTACGCCGGCGCCGACGTGTACGTGAACCCCGACTGGTCCGCCAAGGCCGCCTCCGAGCCCGGCGGCGACGCCATCGCCGACGAGCCGACCGCCGTGTGGCTGGACTCGATCCGTGCGATCACCGGCGGCTCCGCCGGCAACAGCACGGGCCTGGCCGACCACCTCGACAACGCCGTGGAGCAGGCGGGCGGCGAGCCGTTCGTCTTCCAGATGGTCACCTACAACCTGCCCGGCCGCGACTGCGCGGCGCTCGCCTCCAACGGCCAGTTCGGGCCTGACGACATCGACCGGTACAAGAACGAGTTCATCGACCCGATCGCGGACATCCTCCGTGACTACGCCACCGCGCACCCGAACCTGCGGATCGTCAACATCATCGAGATCGACTCGCTGCCCAACCTGATCACCAACGTCAGCCCGCGCCCGACCGCCACCGCCATCTGCGACGAGATGAAGGCCAACGGCAACTACGTCGAGGGCGTGGCGTACGCGCTGGAGCAGTTCGGCGCGATCGACGCGGTCTACAACTACGTCGACGCCGGCCACTACGGCTGGATCGGCTGGGACGACAACTTCACCGCCTCGGCCCAGCTGTTCCACCAGACCGCGACCTCCCACGGCGCGTCCGTGGACGACGTGCACGGCTTCATCGTCAACACCGCCAACTACGGCCCGATCACCGAGCCGCACTACTCCATCAACGACACGGTCGGCGGCACCTCCGTGCGCCAGTCCTCGTGGGTGGACTGGAACCGGTACGTCGACAACCAGTCCTTCGCGCTCGCCTTCCGCCAGGAGCTGATCGAGCGGGGCTTCGATGACGGCATCGGGATGCTGATCGACACCTCGCGCAACGGCTGGGGCGGCCCCGACCGGCCCACCGGGCCCGGGCCGATGACCGATGTCGACGCCTACGTCGAGGGCAGCCGCGTCGACGGCCGCATCCACGTGGGCAACTGGTGCAACCAGTCGGGCGCGGGCCTCGGCGAGCGGCCGACCGCCGCTCCCGTCGCCGGGATCGACGCCTACGCCTGGATCAAGCCGCCGGGGGAGTCGGACGGCTCCAGCGAGTACATCCCGAACGAGGAGGGCAAGGGCTTCGACCGGATGTGCGACCCGACCTACGAGGGGAACCCGCTCAACAACCACAACATGTCCGGCGCACTGGCCGACGCGCCGCTGTCGGGCCACTGGTTCCCGGCCCAGTTCCAGGAGCTGCTGGCGAACGCCTACCCGCCCCTGTGAGCGGCTGACCCCGTCACCCCGACCCCGTCCCGTCCGGAGCTGTGGGGGCTCCGGGCGGGACGGCGTTGTCAGAGGGCGCCGGTACGCTCAACTGCCATGTGCGGACGGTATGCGGCGAGCAGGCGGCCCGAGGATCTGGTGGGGCTCTTCGACATCCAGCGCTGGAATCCCGAGCAGGCCCTGGCCGCCGATTGGAACGTGGCGCCCACCAAGGACGTCTACGCGGTGCTGGAGCGCCCGCTGAAGGAGGCGGACGCGGGCCCCGAGCCGGTGCGGCAGCTGCGGGTGCTGCGCTGGGGCCTGGTGCCCTCCTGGGCGAAGTCCCCGGAGATGGGCGCCAAGATGATCAACGCCCGGGCCGAGACGGTGCACGAGAAGCCGGCCTATCGCCGGCCCTTCGCGGCCCGCCGCTGCCTGCTCCCCGCCGACGGGTACTTCGAGTGGGTGACCGGCCGGGCGGAGCGCGCCGAGGAGGAGAAGGGCAAGCGCAAGCGCCCCCGCAAGCAGCCGTACTTCGTGACGCCGGCCGATGGCTCGGTGATGGCCATGGCCGGGCTGTACGAGTTCTGGCGGGACAAGACCCTGCCGGACGACCACCCCCGCGCCTGGTGGGCGACGTGCACGGTGGTCACCACGGAGGCCGAGGCCACGCCGCTGCCCGGCGCCGGCCGGCGCGGCGGGGCCGTCGAGGGCGGCGGGGACGGCGAGGGCATCGACGGCGGCGGGGAGAACGGACCCGGCTCGCTGGCGGAGATCCACCCGAGGATGCCGCTGATGCTGCCCCCGGACCGGTGGGACGCCTGGCTCGACCCCGCCCGCACCGACCCGGAGGACATACGCGCCCTGCTCGCTCCGCCCCTGCCCGGCACGGTCCGCGCCTACCCCGTCACCACCGAGGTGAGCAACGTGCGGAACAACGGCCCCGAGCTGGTGCGCGAGCTCCCCGCCCCGGAGGTCGTGACGCTCTTCTGAGGGGCGACGGGGCGGGAATGCGACGGCGGGGGCCGGCGTTGTGCTGGTCGGACCTACGACCAAGGGAGACCCCGACGATGGCATCCACCGCCTGCCTGGTGTCCCGCACCGCGGCCAAGCCGGCTCAGCGCGCCGCCGAGGTGGACTGGGCGACGCTGCGGCTGTCCGCCGAGCGCTCGTCCCGAACGGCGGGCGCCGCGGATCGTCGTCTATCCTCCGAAGCGAGCGAGCCCGCTCCTGGGCTCATCACGTTCACGGAGGAGGTGGGTCCGGTCACCGAGAGGGACGAAGCCAGGCCGCAGAGCGACGACACCCGGACCGAGAACGACAACGAGACCGAGGCCGAGCGCAACGCCCGCTTCGAGCGGGACGCGCTGGGCTACCTGGATCAGATGTACTCGGCCGCGCTGCGCATGACGCGCAACCCCGCGGACGCCGAGGACCTAGTGCAGGAGACCTACGCCAAGGCGTACGGCTCGTTCCACCAGTTCCGCCAGGGCACCAACCTCAAGGCGTGGATGTACCGGATCCTCACCAACACCTTCATCAACTCCTACCGCAAGAAGCAGCGGGAACCGCAGCGCAGCGCCGCCGACGAGATCGAGGACTGGCAGCTGGCGCGGGCGGAGTCCCACATGTCCACCGGCCTGCGCTCCGCCGAGTCCCAGGCGCTGGACCACCTGCCCGACTCCGACGTGAAGCAGGCCCTGCAGGCGATCCCCGAGGAGTTCCGCATCGCCGTGTATCTGGCCGATGTAGAGGGCTTTGCCTACAAGGAGATCGCGGACATCATGGGTACACCCATCGGCACGGTGATGTCCCGGCTGCACCGCGGCCGTCGCCAGCTGCGCGACATGCTCGCCGACTACGCGCGGGAGCGCGGCCTCGTCCCGGCCGGGGCCGCACAGGAGGGTTCAGGATCATGAGTGGCGACGAGGCACACATCACGGACTGCGCCGAGGTCCTGGACCATCTCTACGAGTACCTGGACCGCGAGATGCCCGACGGCGACTGCGAGAAGTTCCAGGAGCACATCGAGGAATGCTCTCCGTGTCTGGAGAAGTACGGGCTGGAGCAGTCGGTCAAGAAGCTCGTGAAGCGCTGCTGCGGCCAGGACGAGGTCCCCTCGGACCTGCGGGCCAAGGTGATGGACCGCATCGACCTGATCCGCGCTGGTCAGAGCGGCGAGGCGGGGAGCGGCCCGCGCGAGCAGCCCGCCCAGTAGGCCCCCGCCCCGGCGTTGTCCCGGCGCGTCGTCCCGGCGTTGTCCGGGGGTCGCCCCGGTCCGCCTCCGCTGTCTCAGCGGTCCCTCGTTTCACCCAGCCACCGGCCCGTCTCGCGCGCGGCGGTCGGCTGGCCCATCCTGATGAGCAAGGACCTGTCCGCCCATGGTTGGATGCCGTTCGGGTGGGACAGGAGAACCGTGAAGTGCACGCTACGAGGCGGGAATCAGGCGGGACATCGTGAGGATCTTCGGCAGAGTCCGGCAGCGGCCGTCCACGGACTGGCGGCTGGCCACCAACCGGGCTTTCAGCCTCATCGACGACGGCCGCTACGAGGACGCGGGCGAGCTGCTGACCCGCGCCGCTGACCTGGAGCCGTGGCTGTCGGAGTCGTGGTTCAACCTGGCGTTGCTCCACAAGTTCCGCCACGACTGGGAGCAGGCGCGCGCCGCCGGGCTGCGCGCCGTCGCCCTGCTGGAGAAGGACGCGGGAGCCCCGGACTGGTGGAACGTGGGCATCGCCGCCACCGCGCTGCAGGACTGGCCCCTGGCGCGCCGCGCCTGGCAGGCGTACGGCCTGCGGGTGCCCGGCTCGGGCGGGGGCTGGGGGCACCGCTCGGGACCCGGGGGGTCCGGGGGCGCCTCGCTGTCCGCCTCCGACGAGCCGCTCGGCATGGACCTCGGCGGCGCGGCCGTACGCCTGTCCCCCGACGGCGAGGCCGAGGTCGTCTGGGGCCGGCGGCTCGATCCCGCCCGCATCGAGGTGCTGAACATCCCGCTGCCCTCCTCCGGCCGGCGCTGGGGCGAGGTGGTGCTGCACGACGGCGCGCCGCGCGGCGAGCGCACCATGACGGCGCCCGGCGGGGGCGGCGTCGCCGGCGTGGGCGCCGGCCGGACCTCCGTCTACCCCGTCTTCGACGAGATCGAGCTGTGGGCGCCCTCCTCGGTGCCGACGTGGGTGGTGCTGATCGAGGCGGCCACCCAGGCCGACCGGGACGCGCTGGAGCAGCTCGCGGCCGACGCCGGGTACGCCGCGGAGGACTGGTCCTCCTCGGTGCGGCTGCTGTGCCGGGCCTGCTCGGAGAGCCGGATGCCCAGCGAGGAGGGCGACGGCCTGGCGTTGCACGATCCGCACGACCACAGCGTCCCCGGCCACCCGGGTCCGCTGGGCCACACCACCGCGGGCGGCCTGTGGTCGCCGGAGCGCGAGTGCGGCATCGCCGCCCCCGGCTCCCTGGTGCGAGGCCTGCTCGACAGCTGGGTCGCGGACAGCCCGGACTCGCGCGACTGGCGCGATCTCGAAGAGGTCTGCTGACGGTTGCGGCCCGTGCGGGGCCGCCCGGGCATGCCGAGACCGCTCGGCGCCCTCGCGACCCGCCGTAAGCTGTACGGGTTACGGAAGACGGTCATCGAAAGGCATTCAGCGGACCATGGCGCAGCAAGAGACCGATGAGCGCGTCAGCGATGAGTTCATCGACGACACCCAGGACTGTGCGGAGCGGGAGCGGGCCCACCGCGAGCGCGGCACGGTCCGGCCCATCACGGTCGTCGGCCACCCCATGCTGCACCGCGAGTGCCAGAACGTCACGGCGTTCGACGACTCCCTGGCCGCGCTGGTCGACGACATGTTCGCCAGCCAGCACGCCGCCGAGGGCGTGGGCCTGGCCGCCAACCAGATCGGCGTCGACCTGAAGGTCTTCGTCTACGACTGCCTCGACGACGAGGGCGTACGCCACGTCGGCGTGGTCTGCAACCCGGTGCTGGAGGAACTGCCCGCCGCCGCCCGCGTGCTGGACGACAACAACGAGGGCTGCCTGTCCGTGCCCACCGCCTGGGCCGAACTCCCGCGGCCCGACTACGCCGTGGTGCGCGGCCAGGACGCGGCCGGCCGCCCCATCGCGGTGCGCGGCACCGGGTACTTCGCCCGCTGCCTGCAGCACGAGACCGACCACCTCTACGGCCGGCTCTACCTGGACCGCCTCTCCAAGCGGGAGCGGAAGAAGGCCCTGAAGATGATGGCCGAGGGCACCCCGCGCTACGAGACGGTGCCCAACGAGTAGCCGCCGCTGACGGGCGGGTGAACGCCACCGGGTCGTTCCGTCGGCGGCGCCCGCCCCGGTTGACGCGCGTTGACGTCTGCGCCACGCTTCTGACTGACTCGACCAGGCTCGACTCCCCTTCTCTCCACGGAGGAAGCATGATCAGACGCGTGGTGCGTCTCCTGCTCGCCGTTGTCATGGTCGCTTCAGCGGCCGTGGCCGTCACGGTCACCACGGCGTCCACCGCCCAGGCCGACGGCTGCTACACCTGGGGCCGCACCCTCTCGCAGGGCGCCACGGGCGAGGACGTGCGGCAGCTGCAGATCCGCGTCTCCGGCTACCCGGAGTACGGCGAGGAACTCGCGATCGACGGCGAGTACGGCCCGCTCACCGCCGCCGCCGTGACGCGGTTCCAGGAGGCGTACGGGCTCCCCGCCGACGGCGTCGCCGGGCCCCGGACCTTCGACCAGATCTACGCCCTGCAGGACGACGACTGCACACCCATCCACTTCACCTACTCGGAGTTGAACGACTGCAACTCCGACTGGTCCGGCGGCGCGGTCAGCGCCTCCACGGCGCAGGCCAACGCCCTGGTGAACATGTGGAAGCTGGAGGCGATGCGGCACGCCCTGGGCGACGCGCCGATCAACGTCAGCAGCGGCTTCCGCTCCTACGACTGCAACAGCGCTGCCGGCGGCTCCTCCACCAGCCGCCACCTGTACGGCGACGCCGTCGACCTCACCGGCTCGCACTCGCTGTGCACGCTGGTCCAGCGCGCCCGCTACCACGGCTTCAGCGAGATCCTCGGCCCGGGCTACTCGGGGCACGACGACCACGCGCACCTCGCGCACGACCCCTCGCCGTACTGGTCCGCCCCGAGCTGCGGCATCTAGCGGGCACGGCACCGCCTAGCCGGGCGAGGGGAGCGTGAGCACCTCGATCACGCGGGACGCGCGCGGGGTGCGCAGCACCACCTCCACCTCGCCCGTCCGGTCGGTCCTGAACGTCTCGGCGGTGTACGCGAAGCAGACGCCGTCCTCACCGGCGGCCCGCACCTCCACGGCGGGGCGAAGGGGGTGGGCGAGCGGCACGTCGATGTGCTTGCCGCCGCCCACCCACACCAGGAACCGCCGCGAACTCACCGCTATCGCACCCCTGATCGGGTTCCTGCGGTAGCGGACCCATTCGTTGCTGCCCGCCTCGCGGTAGCGCCGGTAGGTGATGGATCCTCGCAGGCGCTCCTCCAGCATCAGCAGGCCCTCGGCGACGAGTTGGGCGTGAAGCTCGTCGGGGAGGTGGTCCCGGGCGTTTCCGCGTGCGCGGTCACGGCGGAACGGACTCATGCCACGGAGTCTAGAACTCGTCGTCGAAGGAGACGCTCCCCTCGACCGCGACCTGGTAGGCCGAGGCGCGGCGCTCGAAGAAGTTCGTCAGCTCCTGGACGTTCTGCAACTCCATGAAGGAGAAGGGGTTCGCCGAGCCGTAGACCGGCGGCATGCCGAGACGGGCCAGGCGCTGGTCGGCGACGCACTCCAGGTACGCCCGCATCGACTCGGTGTTCATGCCGGGCAGGCCGTCGCCGCACAGGTCGCGGGCGAACTGCAGCTCCGCCTCGACCGCCTCCCGGAGCATCTCGGTGACCTGACGGCTCATCTCCTCGTCGAAGAGGTCCGGCTCCTCCTCCCGCACCGTGTCCACCACGTGGAAGGCGAAGTCCATGTGGCAGCTCTCGTCGCGGAACACCCAGTTGGTGCCGGTGGCCAGGCCGTGCAGCAGGCCGCGCGAGCGGAACCAGTAGACGTAGGCGAAGGCGCCGTAGAAGAACAGGCCCTCGATGCAGGCGGCGAAGCAGATCAGGTTGAGCAGGAAGCGCCGCCGGTCCGCCCTCGTCTCCAGGCGCCCGATGTCCTCCACCGAGTCCATCCACCGGAAGCAGAACTGGGCCTTCTCGCGGATGGAGGGGATCTTCTCGACCGCGGCGAACGCCTCGGCCCGCTCGTCCGGGTCCGGCAGGTAGGTGTCCAGCAGCGTCAGATAGAACTGGACGTGCACCGCCTCCTCGAAGAGCTGCCGGGAGAGATACAGCCGGGCCTCGGGGGAGTTGATGTGCCTGTAGAGCGTCAGCACCAGGTTGTTGGCGACGATCGAGTCGCCGGTGGCGAAGAACGCGACCAGCCGCCCGATCAGGTGCTGCTCGCCCGGCGAGAGCTTCGCCAGGTCCGCCACGTCCGAGTGGAGGTCGACCTCCTCCACGGTCCAGGTGTTCTTGATGGCGTCCCGGTACCGCTCGTAGAAGCCCGGGTAGCGCATGGGACGCAGCGTCAGCTCGAAGCCCGGGTCCAGCAGGTGCTTCGCCGCGGGCGTCGTGGGGGTCGTCGGTGTCGTGGTGGTCATTACTGGCACGCCTCGCAGGTCTCGGGGTTCTCCAGGGAGCAGGCCTCGGCCGCCTGGTCGGGGACGGAGGCGGTGGCCGGGGCGGCGGCGCGCGCCGACTGGGCGATCCGCGTCGCGGGGCGGGAGCGCAGGTAGTACGTGGTCTTCAGGCCGCGCTTCCAGGCGTAGGCGTACATCGAGCTGAGCTTCCCGATGGTGGGCGCCGCCAGGAACAGGTTCAGCGACTGGCTCTGGTCGAGGAACGGGGTGCGGGCCGCCGCCATGTCGATCAGCGCCCGCTGCGGCAGCTCCCACGCCGTGCGGTACAGCTCGCGCACCTCGCGCGGCAGGCCGGGCAGGGCGGCGACCGAGCCGTTCGCCTCGCGCAGCGCCTCGCGGGTCGCCTCGTGCCACACGCCCAGCCGCTTCAGCTCCGCCACCAGGTAGGTGTTGACCTGGAGGAACTCGCCGCTGAGCGTCTCGCGCTTGAAGAGGTTGGACACCTGCGGCTCGATGCACTCGTACACCCCGGCGATGGAGGCGATGGTGGCGGTCGGGGCGATGGCCAGCAGCAGCGCGTTGCGCATCCCGGAGCGGGCGACCCGCTCGCGCAGCGCCTGCCACCGCTCCGGCCACGGGGAGGCCGCGAGGGCGCCGGCGTAGTGGTCGGGGTGGAGCACGCCCTGGGCGGTGCGGGTGGCCAGCCACCCCGGGTGCGGCCCGTGCCGCTCGGCCAGGTCCGCCGAGGTCTCGTACGCCGCGAGCATGATCCGCTCGGCGATCCGCGTGGACAGCTCCCGCGCCTCGTCCGAGTCGAACGGCAGCCGCAGCCGGAAGAACACGTCCTGCAGGCCCATCACGCCCAGGCCCACCGGCCGCCAGCGGGAGTTGGAGGCGGCGGCCTGCGGGGTGGGGTAGTAGTTGATGTCCACGACGCGGTCGAGGAAGGTGACGGCGGTGCGGACGGTGGCGTCCAGCCGCTCCCAGTCCATCGCGCCGTCCGCGCCCAGGTGCCCGCCGAGGTTGACCGAACCCAGGTTGCACACGGCCGTCTCGCCGTCGTCGCTGACCTCGAGGATCTCGGTGCACAGGTTCGAGGAGTGCACGACCGTGCCGGGCCGCGCCGTCTGGTTGGCGGTGCGGTTGGCGGTGTCCTTGAAGGTCATCCAGCCGTTGCCGGTCTGCGCGAGGGTGCGCATCATCCGGGCGTAGAGCTGGCGCGCGGGCACGGTCCTCACCGCCCGCCCCTCGGCCTCCGCCCGCCGGTAGGCCGCGTCGAACTCCTCGCCCCACAGGTCCACGAGCTCCGGCACGTCCACGGGGGAGAACAGCGACCAGTCGGCGTCGGTCTCGACCCGGCGCATGAACTCGTCCGGAATCCAGTGCGCGAGGTTGAGGTTGTGGGTGCGCCGGGCGTCCTCGCCGGTGTTGTCCCGCAGTTCGAGAAACTCCTCGATGTCCGCGTGCCACGTCTCCAGGTAGACGCAGGCCGCGCCCTTGCGCCGGCCGCCCTGGTTGACCGCCGCGACCGAGGCGTCCAGCGTCCGCAGGAACGGCACGATCCCGTTCGACTGCCCGTTGGTGCCGCGGATCAGCGAGCCCCGGGCGCGGATGCGCGAGTACGCGATGCCGATGCCGCCGGCGTGCTTCGACAGCCGCGCGACCTGGTGGTACCGCTCGTAGATCGAGTCCAGCTCGTCCCTGGGGGAGTCCAGCAGGTAGCAGGACGACATCTGCGGGTGGCGGGTGCCGGAGTTGAACAGCGTGGGGGAGGAGGGCAGGTACGCCAGCGTGCTGGTGAGCCGGTACAGCTCGGCCACCTCCGCCAGCGCCCGCTCGGAGTCGTCCTCCGCCAGGCCGCACGCCACCCGCAGCAGGAAGTGCTGCGGCGTCTCGATCGCACGGCGGGTGGTGGGGTGCCGCAGCAGGTACCGCGAGTGGACGGTCCGCAGGCCGAAGTACCCGAAGCGGTCGTCGGCGCCGTCGGCGACGGCCCGCTCGACGAGCGCGTCCAGTGCGGCGGCATGCCGCCGCACGAACGCCTCGGCGCGGTCCGAGATCAGGCCCTCCCGATGGCCCACGGCGATGGAGGCGGTGAAGGAGTCCGCGCCCTGGCCCGCGGCCTCCTCGCGGATGGCGAGGGTGAGCAGCCGGGCGGCGAGCTTGGAGTACTCCGGGTCCTCACCGATGAGCCCGGCCGCCGCCTCGATGGCCAGCTCGCGCAACTCGGCCTCGTCGGATCCCGCGTGACGCCCCCGCAGCGCCGCCGCCTCGATCGCGCCCGGGTCGGTGGCGCGCAGGCCGGCCGCCGCCCCGCGGAGCGCGCGCCGCAGCGCGGCCACGGCCGGGCCGGCCCCGTCCTCGGTCGGTGCCGTCGGTGCCGTCGGTGCCGTCGGCGCGGTCGGCGCGGGCGGTGCGACGACGGGTGCGGTGGTCATGGCGTAGCTCTCCCTCAGATCGGGGGCAGGGGGCATGACGGTCGCGCGCGGACATACGTATCCCTCGGGCAAAGGGCACACCGCGCCGCGTCCGCCGGCCCAGCCCACGAGGCCCGGACGTGTGCGAAACGCCGTCGGCAGGCACTCGGACTCGCGCGAGCCGACACATCTCGGCTCATCACACACCGTTGCGGGACAGTTCCGGACTCGCACCGGATTCCCCTGCATGACAGCGAGGACGAGCATACATCTTGTGTCGTGAAAGTCGAGAGCCCCTATATGTTGTGGTCGCCTCGCTTGGGGTCGGGCAACTCAAGTGCGAACACGTGAAGCGGCTCCAGGTCCGGCACCGGCTTCCAGTCGCGCTCCGGGGTTCGAACGAAGCCGAGGCGGGTGTAGATCCGGTGCGCCGTGTGCATTTGCGACTGACTGGAAATGACGACGCGCTTCTTCCCGGCGCGGCGTGCCCGCCGCACGCACTCGCGCGCCAGGGCCTCACCGGCACCCCGGCCGCGCGCGGCGGGCGAGACCGCCAGCATCCGGAACTCCGCCTCCCCCGGCCGGGAGACCTCCGCGAAAACCCCGCCGTCCCCGACGTACGTCACGCTGCCGAGGAGCTCGCCGTCGGGCGAGGCGGCCACCAGCACCTCGGCGTGCTCGGCCCGCCGCCGCGCGTCGCGCAGCACCGCCAGATACGGGTCCTCCTCGCCGAAGGTGAGCATCCCGTCCGACAGATACGCCGACGCGGTCAGCTCCCCGACCGCCGCCAGCTCCGCCTCCCGCGCCCGCCTGATCACGATGTCCATGCCGCCAGTGTGACGGGAGGGTCTGACAATGGCGTCCGATAATCCGGCGCGGGTCAGGTGGCGCGCAGCACCCAGTAGCCGCCGTCCTCGGCGAGCACTTCGTAACGGACGCCCGGCCGCAGCGAGTCGGCGTACGCGAGGAGGCTCTCCGCGCTGCGCAGCGGGTCGTAGTAGGCGATGTAGCCGGGCGCCGGCCCGTAGGTGTTGCCGATCCAGAAGACGCGGCAGCGCCCGGTGAGGTGCGAGATGGGCCGGATGTTGGCCGCCACCTCGGCATCGTCGGGGATGCGGTCCAGCACCCCGGCGGCCTCCTCCGTCCCGGCCCGGTAGCTGTCGGTGCGCGTGAGCGCCGCCACCGGCAGCGTCGTGCTCAGCGCCAGCGCCGCCGCGAGCGCGCACGCCGGCAGGTGGTGGGCGTAGCGGCGCAGCCAGGCCCGGTGCGAGGCGCGCGTGAGGGCGACGGCGTCGGCGAGCGCCAGCGCCGTCACCGGCATCAGTACGGCGCTGTAGTGCCAGTCGGTGCCCCAGTAGTGGGGCTCGGCGGAGACGAAACGCCAGGCGAGGGTGGGCAGCAGGGCGATCAGCAGCGGGGAGCGCAGCGCCAGCAGCCCGGTGGTCGGCACCACCACCCACAGCAGCGTGCGGACCTTCTCCTCGGCGCCGGAGAAGACGGCGTCCGCCGGGCCGCCGCCCTCCCCCAGCTTGGTCCAGTAGTCGTACTCGCCGCCGCTGTTGAACGCCGGTATCACCAGGCCGAGGGTGATGGCGCAGGTCACGGCGCACGCGCAGGCGACGCCCAGCGCCACCGGCACGACGCGCGCCTGGCCGCACCGCCGGGCGCGGACGGCGACGATCACGGCGATCGCCGCCGCCGTCAGCCCCAGGTCCTCCTTGACCAGCAGCAGGGGCAGCGCCCAGCACAGCGCGGCCCGCCAGCGCTGCCGCACCACCGCCTCCAGGGCGAAGGCGATCAGCGGCACGGCGAAGCAGATCTCGTGGAAGTCGAAGTCGACGGCCCGCTGCACGCCCCAGGACAGGCCGTACGCCACGCCGATCGCGGCGCCCGCGCCCCGCCCGAGCAGCGCGGTGGCGCCCCGGGTGACGGGGACGACGGCGAGGGCGAAGAGCGCGGCCTGCGCGATCAGCAGCGTCAGAGGGCTGGGGAAGACCCGGTAGAAGGGGGCGAGCAGCGCGGTGACGGGGCTGAAGTGGTCGCCGAGGATGGCGAAGCCGGGCCCCTTGAGGTCGGCGACGGGCGCTTCGAGGTGGGCGTAGGAGCGGACGACCTGCTCGAAGATGCCGAGGTCCCAGGAGCGGGCGCCGTCCCGGAAGTAGCGGGTGATCGACAGGACCGCGTAGAGCACGAAGAACGCGGCGGCCAGCAGGTACGGCTCGCGGCGCGCCCGGCGTTGCCCGGTGGCGGCCGCGTCGCGTGCCCGGGTGGGCGCGGGGGCTATGTCGCCGGGGACGTCGGTGGCATGGGTGGAGGTCATGGAAGCGCCCGGGTCGGGGGTGGGGCGGTCACCAGTTAAGACCATGCCGTCACCGCCTCCGGTTCCCGGGGTGCAGCGAGCGGGGGGCTCCGCCCCGGTTCTCCCGCCCACCCGGTGCCGGGGTGCGGGCGGCCGGGAGCCCGGGGACGGACCCCCGGCCGGGGCGGGGCGGCGCCCCGAGGGGCCGGGTGGGCAGGGCCTAGCAGCAGCCCCGGTAGTGCATGCGGTTCGGGTCGCCGTAGGTCTCCTCCATGCGGCGGCGTTCGAACTCGCGCCGCGTGGGCACCGGGCAGCCCGGATGCTCGCGGCGCAGCCGCTCGGCGTACCGCTCGTACGCCGTCTCGCCGGTGAACTCGCGGACGTACCACCACAGCCGCCGGGCCAGGCCCTGCCGCTCGGTCGTCTGCCCTGTCATTCGCGGACCTCCTCTCGTTCGGTCTCTCGCCCGGCCTGAGGAATCCCGCCGCCGGGGCCGACGCCGGCGGCGGTGAGTTCGGCGCGTTCCTCCTTGGTCGGGATGAGCCCGGCCGGGGCGACCAGCCGCGACTCCTGGTGCGGGGTCTCCGCCAGCTTCACGGACTCCGGGTTGCGGATGGCCTTGACGCAGGCCCGCAGCGAGTCGGCGACGATGACCACGACCAGCAGGGCGAGCCCGGCGGAGAGGACCGCGTCCACCATCGAGTTGTTGGCGATGGTGTGCATGTCGTCCATGTCCTGGGCGGGCGGCAGCACCTCGCCGGCGTCGATGCCGTCCTGGTACACGTCGTACTGGCTGAGGAACCCGACGCGCGGGTCGCCGGAGAAGACCTTCTGCCAGCTGGCGGTGAGGGTGACCATGCCCACCCACACCATGGGCAGGGCCGTGACCCAGGCGTACCTCAGCCGCCCGGACCGGATCAGCACCGTCGTGCTGACGGCCAGCGCGACGACGGCGAGGAGCTGGTTGGAGATGCCGAAGATCGGGAAGAGCGTGTTGATGCCGCCCAGCGGGTCGTTGACGCCGACCCACAGCAGGTAGCCCCACATGCCGACGACGATGGCGCTGGTGAGCCATACGCCGGGCAGCCAGGCGGTGGAGCGGAAGCGTTCCAGCTTCGGGTGGGCGTTGGCGATGCCGTCCTGGAGGATGAAGCGGCCCACGCGGGTCCCGGCGTCGACGGCGGTGAGGATGAACAGCGCCTCGAACATGATCGCGAAGTGATACCAGAAGCTCATCATGCTCTCGCCGCCCACGAAGTCGGCGAGGATGCCCGCCAGGCCGAGGGCCAGTGTGGGGGCACCGCCGGTGCGGGACAGCAGCGACTCCTCCTCGACCGACTCGGCGGCCTGGGCGAGCTGTTCCGGGGTGAGGGTGAAGCCCCAGGAGGTGATGGTGTCGGAGGCCGACTGGAGGGTGTCGCCGATCATGGCCGGCGGGGAGTTCATCGCGAAGTAGAGGCCGGGGTCCAGGATGCAGGCCGCGGTGATCGCCATGATCGCCACCGAGGACTCCATCAGCATGGCGCCGTAGCCGATGGCGCGGACCTGCGTCTCCTTCTGGATCATCTTCGGGGTGGTGCCGGAGGAGATGAGGGAGTGGAAGCCGGAGACGGCGCCGCACGCGATGGTGATGAAGACGAACGGGAAGAGCGAGCCGGCGAAGACGGGGCCGTCGCCGCGCGAGGCGAAGTCGGTGACCGCCTCCATCTTCAGGCTGGGCAGCACCACCACGAGCGCGACCGCGAGCAGCGCGATGGTGCCGATCTTCATGAAGGTCGACAGGTAGTCGCGCGGCACCAGCAGCAGCCAGACCGGCGCCACGGACGCGGCGAAGCCGTAGACCACCAGGCAGATGACGAGGGTGTCGGGGTCGAGGGTGAAGGCGTCGGCCATGCCGGAGTTGGCCACCCAGCGGCCGGAGGCGATGGCGAGCAGGAGCAGCGCGACGCCGATGACGGTGACCTCGGCGACGCGGCCGGGCCGCAGGTAGCGCAGGTAGACGCCCATGAAGAGGGCGATGGGGATGGTCAGCCCGACGGAGAAGGTGCCCCAGGGGGACTCGGCGAGGGCGTTGACCACCACCAGGGCCAGCACGCCCAGGAGGATGATCATGATGACGAAGACGGCGACGATGGCGGCGATGCCGCCGACCGGGCCGATCTCCTCGCGGGCGATCTGGCCGAGGGACTTGCCGTCGCGTCGCGTGGAGAAGAACAGCACCACCATGTCCTGGACCGCGCCGGCGAAGATCACGCCCGCGACGATCCATATGGTGCCGGGCAGGTAGCCCATCTGCGCCGCCAGCACCGGCCCGACCAGCGGCCCGGCTCCGGATATGCCGGCGAAGTGGTGGCCGAGCAGCACCCGGCGGTCGGTGGGGTGGTAGTCCAGCTCGTCGTTGAGCCGCTCGGCGGGCGTGGCGCGGGTGTGGTCGGCCCGCAGCACGCGGGTGGCGATGAAGCGTGAGTAGAAGCGGTACGCGATGGCGTACGAGCCGAGCGCCGCGGCCAGCATCCAGGCGGCGGAGACGTCCTCGCCGCGGGCCAGCGCGAGCACGGCCCAGCCGATCGCGCCGACCAGCGCCACGGCGGTCCAGACGGCGACGGAGCGGGGGCTGAGCCCGCCCAGCGCCCCGGGTGCTCCCGGCTCCCGCACTTGACTTCGTTGTCCCGCCATGGGGTCCCGTCCTCCCTGCCCGTCCTGCCTGGTCCCTAGCCCCTGACAGACGCGGAATGTAGGACACCCGGGGCGCCGCTGGCTAGACGCTGGGGGATCTTTCCCTCACGGATCCGCTAGCTGGAGGGGCGAGGTCGCTCCAGGTTGGCGACAAACTTGTACCGGTCGCCCCGGTAGACGGAGCGGACCCACTCCACCGGCTCGCCCTCGGTGTCGCGGGAGTGGCGGGAGAGCATCAGCATCGGCAGGCCGACGTCGGTGCCGAGCAGCCCGGCCTCGCGCGGGCTGGCCAGGGCGGTCTCGATGGTCTCCTCGGCGCGGGCGAGGTGCACGTCGTAGACCTCGGCGAGCGCCTCGTACAGCGAGGTGTAGCGGACCAGGCTGCGGCGCAGCGCCGGGAACCGCTCCTGGGACAGGTGGGTGGTCTCTATCGCCATCGGCTCGCCGTTGGCCAGCCGCAGCCGCTCGATGCGCAGCACGCGCCCGCCGGGCCTGAGGTCCAGGATCTGGGCGAGCCGCTCGTTGGCGGTGATGTAGCCGATCTCCAGGAGCTGGGAGGCGGGTTCGAGGCCCTGGGCGCGCATGTCCTCGGTGTAGGAGGTCAGTTGCAGGGCCTGGGAGACCTTGGGCTTGGCGACGAAGGTGCCCTTGCCCTGGATGCGTTCGAGCCGTCCCTCGACGACGAGCTCCTGGAGGGCCTGGCGCACGGTGGTCCGGGAGGTGTCGAACTCGGTGGCCAGCGAGCGCTCGGGCGGCACCGGCGTGCCCGGCGGCATGGTCTCCGTCATCTGCTGGAGGTGCCGCTTGAGGCGGTAGTACTTCGGAACGCGTGCGGTGCGGGCGCGTTCGGTGCCGTCAGCCGACGGGCCCGACGGTCCGGTGACGCCGGCGGGCGTGGCCCCGTCCCTCGCCATGGCGCCCCTCCCTGCTGGTCGTCTCTGTGGTGTGCCGTCAACGGCTCCTGAAGAACAGCGCAGCTCACATCGTGGCACGTGCCACTCGGGCACGCCGCCCCCGGGCAGATGTCGGTCCGGTAACGGACGTCTCCCGCCGCTCGTGGAGCCTTGACACGCCCAATGGTCTAGTCCAGGCTCCCTGGCCAACTGGTCTAAACCTCTTGTTTTCCCACCATAGGCGCCGGAAGCGGGCGCCGAGGAGGTGTTGTGAAGCGCACACGGTTCGGGAGGACCGCCCTCGCCATGGCGGCCTTGGCGGCGACGGCCACGGCCTGCGGCGACGACGGCACCGGCGCCACCGGCGGGGGCGGCGACGACGGCTCCCTCACCGTCTGGCTGATGGACGGCTCCGCCCCCGAGAGCTGGGTCGCCGAGCTGAACGAGGCGTTCGAGCGCGAGCACGGCGTCGAGGTCACCGTCGAGATCCAGCAGTGGGACGGCATCCAGGACCGCCTGACCACCGCGCTGTCGGAGGACGGCACGGTCGACGTGCTGGAGATCGGCAACACCCAGACCGTGGGATACGCCGCCACCGGCGGCCTGACCCCGCTCGACGCGCACCTCGCCGGACAGCCGTGGAACGACGCCATGCGCTCCTCCGCCGAGGTGGACGGCACCCTCTACGCCGCGCCCTGGTACGGCGCGAACCGCGTCGTGATCTACGACAGGAGCATCTGGGCCGAGGCCGGGGCCGAGGTGCCCGCCACCCGCGAGGAGTGGATCGACGCCCTGGAGGCGATCGAGGAGAACACCGACGCCGAGCCGATCTACCTCCCCGGGCAGAGCTACTACGTGCTCGGCGGCTTCATCGCCGACGAGGGCGGCGACTTCGCGGTGGCCGACGGCGACGGCTGGCGTGGCGCACTCGACACCCCGGCCGGCCGGGCGGGCATGGACTTCTACGCCGAGCTGCAGGCGTTCTCCACCTCCCCGACCGACAACGACGAGGCCAGCCCGCAGCAGTCCACCGAGGTCATCCCCAACCAGGAGGTCGCCTCCTGGATCGGCCTGGGCTGGGAGGCCGCCGGCGCCGCCGCCGCGATCGAGGAGCGCGGCGGCGAGGCCGACTTCGGCTACTTCCCGATCCCGGGCACGACCGCGGAGCGGCCCGGCCACGTCTTCATGGGCGGCTCGAACCTCGCCGTCTCCGAGCGGGCCGGGAACAGGGAGATGGCCGTGAAGTGGCTGCGCATGGCCACCTCCCGGGAGTGGGCGCAGCGCTTCGTCGACGCGCTGGACGGCGGCGTGGTGCCCGCCCGCACCGACGTCACCGCCGAGCCGGCGCCCGGCAGCTTCGCCGAGGCCATGGTCCGCTCCGCCGACGTCGGCTGGCTGCCGCCGCTCACCACGGGCTGGGCGAACGTGGAGACCGAGCCCAACCCCATCAAGGAGCTGATGACGGCGGCCCTCGACGGCGGGGACTACGCCGAGGCGGCCGAGGCCGCCGACGACGAGATCACCACCCGCATCAACCGGGAGTGAGCCGGCCATGACCGTGCAGACCGAGGAGGCCCCGCCCCGGCCGCCGGGACGGCCGCGGGCGCGCCAGGCGCCGCCCCGGCGCGCGGGCCGCCGCCTGCCTCCCGGCTGGCTGCCCTACCTGCTGCTGGCCCCGGCGGCCGCGGCGACGGCGGCGGTCCTCGGCTACGCCCTCGTCCGCAACGTGCTGATCTCCTTCCAGGAGTTCGGCCGCACCCAGCTGATCTCCCGCACCACCGAGTGGACGGGCCTGGACAACTACCGCCTGGTCCTGGAGAACGAGCGCTTCTGGGACGCCCTGGCCCGGACCGTCGTCTTCATGGCCGCCAACGTCGTGCTGATCATGGTCATCGGCACCCTCGTCGGCCTGCTGCTCACCGCGCTGGGGCGGCGGATGCGCCTGCTGCTCTCCGCCGCCCTGGTGGCCGCCTGGGCCATGCCCGTCATCGCCACCACCACGGTCTTCCGCTGGCTGTTCGACACGCAGTTCGGCGTCGCCAACTGGGCCATGCGCGGCCTCGGCCTCTCCGGCTACGAGCAGCACAACTGGTTCGCCTCCGGCACCTCCACGCTCGCCATCGTCACGGCCCTGATCGTCTGGGCCTCGGTGCCGTTCGTGGCGCTCAACCTCTACGCCGGGCTGACCACCGTCGGCGGCGAGATCGTCGAGGCGGCCCGCGTGGACGGCGCCTCCGGCCGGCGGATCTTCTTCTCGATCCTGGCCCCGATCATGCGGCCGTTCTTCCTCATCACGACCTTCCTGGAGATCATCTGGGTCTTCAAGGCGTTCGTGCAGGTCTACGCCATGAACGGCGGCGGCCCCGGCCGCGCCTCCGAGACGCTGCCGGTGATGGCGTACATCGAGGGCATGGGCCAGAACCAGTACGGCACCGGGGCGGCGATCTCCGTGCTGACGCTGCTGATCCTGCTGGTGGCCCTGTCGTTCTACTTCCGGCTCATCCTCACCCAGGAGAAGGAGCGGCCCGCATGACGGCGCCGGCCCCGGCCCGCAGGCTCGCGACCAACGCCGTGGCCCTGGCGCTGTCGGCGGTCTTCCTCTTCCCCGTCTACTGGATGGTCGCCACCTCCTTCAAGCGCGAGACCCAGGTCCTCACCCGCGACCCCGTCTTCCTCTTCACCCCGACCTTCGAGCACTACGGCACGGCCACGGGCGTGGAGCTGTTCTGGACCTACGTCCGCAACAGCCTCGTCGTCACCCTCGGCGCGGTGCTGCTGGCGCTGCTGGTCGCGCTCGCCGCCGCCTTCGCCCTGGCCAGGATGGAGTTCCGGGGCAGGCGCGCCATGGTGCTGGCGGTGATGACGGCCCAGATGGCGCCCTGGGAGATCCTCATCATCGTCATGTACCTGAACGCCCGGGACCTGTCGATGCTCAACAGCCTGGGCACCCTGACCCTCGTCTACTTCGTCATGGCCCTGCCCTTCACCATCTGGACGCTGCGTGGTTTCATCGCCGCGGTGCCCAAGGAGCTGGAGGAGTCCGCGATGATCGACGGCTGTGACCGGCCGCAGGCGTTCCGCCGCGTGATCTTCCCGCTGCTGGCCCCCGGCCTGATGGCGACCTCGCTCTTCGGCTTCATCCTGGCCTGGAACGAGTACGCCATGGTGCTGGTGCTGAACAAGTCGCCCGACGCGGGGACGCTGCCGCTGTGGCTGACGCGGTTCCAGACCAACTTCGGCAACGACTGGGGCGCCACCATGGCCGCCTCCTCGCTGTTCACCGTGCCGGTGCTGATCGTCTTCCTCCTCCTCCAGCGACGGGTGACCGGCGGGCTGACCGCGGGTGCCGTGAAGGGATGACGCGTGAGTGACCCCGTGAGCGACGCACGCGCGGCTGCCGGGCCGCGGACAGCCACGATGCCCGAGGACTGCCGCGCGGGCGACGGCGTTCACAGCCGCTGCCGCGGCGGGGCGAACCGGGAGACGCGGTGACCGACGCCGTGTCCCGGGACGCGCTGGCCGTCCTGCACCCGGCCTTCACCGGCACCGACGCCCCGCCCGGGTGGCTGCTGCGGCTGCTGGAGGAGGGGATGACCGGCGTCGGGGTCTTCGCCCGCAACATCGTCGACGACGGGCAGCTCGCCGCCCTCACCGGACGGCTCCGCGCGGCCCGGCCCGAGGCGCTGGTCGCCATCGACGAGGAGGGCGGCGACGTCACCCGCCTCGAGGTGCACGCCGGATCATCCTTCCCCGGCAACCACGCGCTGGGCGCCGCCAACGACGCCGAGCTCACCCGCGCGGTCGCCACCGAGACAGGACGCCGCCTCGCCGCATGCGGCGTCACCGTCAACTGGGCGCCCTGCGCCGACGTCAACTCCGACCCGGACAACCCGGTGATCGGGGTGCGCTCCTTCGGCGACGACCCCCGCCTGGTCGCCCGCCACACCGTCGCCTACGTCGACGGGCTGCAGAGCACCGGCGTGGCCGCATGCGTCAAGCACTTCCCCGGGCACGGCAACACCAGCGTCGACTCCCATCTCGCGCTGCCGCGCATCGACGTCGATCCCGACACCCTCCGCGCCCGCGAACTCGTGCCCTTCCGGGCCGCCGTCGCCGCCGGCGCCCGCTGCGTGATGAGCGCCCACATCCTGCTGCCCGCCCTCGACCCCGAGCGGCCCGGCACCCTGAGCCGGACGGTGCTGACCGGGCTGCTGCGCGCCCCGGCCGCCGAGGGCGGCCTCGGCTTCGACGGCGTCGTCTACACCGACGGCATGGAGATGCGGGCCGTCGCCGACACCTACGGCCTGGCGCGCGGCAGCGCGCTGGCCATCGCCGCCGGGGCCGACGCGGTCTGCGTCGGCGGCACCCCCAGCGACGAGGCCCAGGTGCTGCACCTGCGCGACGCCCTGGTGGCGGCCGTCCGCGGCGGCGAGCTGCCCGAGGAGCGGCTCCACGACGCCGCCGAGCGCGTGCGCGCCCTCGGCCGCTGGGCCGCCCGGGCCCGCGACACCCCGCAGGCGCACGCGGGGCCCAGTCCGGAGATCGGCCTCGTCGCCGCCCGCCGCGCGCTGCGCCTGACCGTCCCGGGGGACGGCCGGCCGCATCCGCCGCTGACCGCGCCGCCCTACGTCGCCGCCTTCACGCCCGTGGCCAACATCGCCGTCGGCCGCCGCACCCCGTGGGGCGTCGCCGCCGAGCTGGACCGGCTGCTGCCGGGCACCAGCGGCGGCGAGCACGCCCAGGACGAGGCCGAGGAGCGCGGTGCCGAGGCGACCGCCGCCGCGATCCTGCGCGCCGCCGGCGACCGCCCGGTCGTCGCCGTGGTCCGCGACGAGCACCGCCACCCCTGGATGGCGGCCTCGCTGCGGGCCCTGCTCGCCGCCCGCCCCGACACGGTCGTGGTCGAGATGGGCGTGCCCCACGCACCCCCCGCCGGCGCCCTGCACGTCGCCACCCACGGCGCCGCCCGCGTCTGCGCCCAGGCGGCCGCCGAGGCCCTCACCGGAAGCCTGCACGAGTAGCACCACCAGCACCACCACGCGCACCACCGGCAGCACCAGGCAGCACCAGGCACCAGGAAGGAATCCCATGCCCGAGCCCCGGCCCGGCCAGCTGATGTCCCGGGAGATGGCCGAGCAGCCCGAGGTGCTGCGCCGGCTGCTCGACGAGGGCGCCTCTCCCATCCGCGAGGTCGCCGGTCGGATCGCCGCCCGCCGCCCGCGCTTCGTGCTGCTGACCGCCCGCGGCACCTCGGACAACGCCGCGCTGTACGCCAAGTACCTCCTGGAGATCCTGCTGGGTCTGCCCTGCGGCCTCACCTCCATGTCCACGACGACCGCCTACGGCGCCCGCCCCGACCTCACCGACTGCCTGGTGATCGCGGTGAGCCAGTCCGGCGGCTCCCCGGACCTGGTCGCCTCGACCACCGCCGCCCGCGAGGCGGGCGCCATCACCCTCGCGGTGACCAACAACGCCGACTCACCGCTGGCCGCCGCCGGCGAATACCACGTCGACGTGCTGGCGGGGCCCGAACGGGCCCTGCCGGCCACCAAGACGTACACCGCCGAGTTGCTGGCGCTCTACCTCCTCGTCGAGGGCCTGCGCAGCAACGGCCCGGCCCCGGCCGCCGCCCGGCTGCCCGAGCTGGCCGCCCGGATCCTCGCCCGCGAGGAGGAGGTCAGGACCCTGGCGGGCCGCTACCGGTTCGCCGAGCGCATGGTCATCACCTCCCGTGGCTACGGCTATCCGACCGCCAAGGAGGCGGCGCTGAAGCTCATGGAGACCAGCTACATCCCCGCCCTGTCCTACTCCGGGGCGGATCTGCTGCACGGCCCCCTGGCCATGGTGGACAACGTCTCGCCGGTGATCGCCATCGTGACCGACGGCAGGGGAGGGGAGGCCCTTCGTCCGGTCCTCGACCGGCTGCGGGACCGCGGCGCCGACCTGGTGGTCATCGGCCCTCCCCTCCAGGCCGAGGCCGCCTCCGCCGGCTTCGCCCTGCCCACCGAGGGCGTGCCGGAGGAACTCCAGCCCATCCTGGAGATCCTGCCGCTCCAGCGCCTCGCCTACGAGATCACCCTCGCCCGCGGCCAGGATCCCGACGCGCCCCGCGCCCTGGCGAAGGTCACCAGGACCCGCTGACCACTACGGCCGGCGTCACAGGAACTGGCCGCCGCTGGCGTCGACCACCTGCCCGGTGACCCAGCGCCCGTCCGCCCCGGCGAGGAAGGCGGCGACGGCGGCTATGTCGTCGGCCTGGCCGACCCGGCGCAGCGGAACCGACCCCGCGAACGACCGCTGCGTCTCCTCCTCGCGCAGCCAGTGGGCGTTCATGTCCGTGTCGACGGCGCCCGGGGCGACGGCGTTGACCGTGATGCCGCGCGGCCCGAGCTCCTGCGCCAGCGTGGCGGTGAAGGCGTCGATGGCGCTCTTGGTCATCGTGTACGCGATCAGGTCCGGCATCATGGCGCCGCGCGTGCTCAGCCCGGTGGACAGGTTGATGATCCTGCCGCCGTCCCGCAGGCGCTCAAGCGCCAGCTTGGTGACGAAGAACGGCGCCCTGGCGTTGACCGCGAAGAGCCGGTCGAACTCCTCCGGCGTCGTGCCCGCGATGCCCGGCTGGCGCGAGGCGATCCCCGCGTTGTTCACCAGGATGTCCACGCCGTCGGCGTGCTCGTCGAACGCCGCCCACAGCTCCTCGGCGTCCCCCGGAACGCCCAGCTCCGCCCGGACGGCGAAGGCGCTGCCGCCCGCCGCCTCGATCGCGGCCACCGTCTCCTTCGCCGCCGTCTCGCTCCTCCCGAAGTGCACCCCGACCCGGGCGCCCTCGCGCCCCAGCCGCTCGGCGATCGCTCGCCCGATGCCCCGGCTGCCGCCGGTGACCAACGCCGTCCTGCCCGCGAGCGTGCTCATCGCGCCGCCCAGCCTTTCTCTAGTGGCCGTTACAAAAAGCACCCTAGCAAACTTTTTGAAGCGACCGCTACACAATCTAGAATCGCACCCATGGCCCCCTCGAAACCCCGCGGGAGACCCCGCTCGTTCGACCGGTCCGCCGCCCTGGAGCGCGCCGTCCGGCTCTTCTGGGAGCACGGATACGACGCCACCTCCATCTCGGACCTCACCCGCGCCATGGGCATCGGCGCGCCCAGCCTGTACGCCGCCTTCGGCGACAAGAAGACCCTCTTCGAGGAGGCCGTCGAGTCGTATGTCCAGCGCTACGGCGGCTTCATGCCCCGCGCGCTGGAGGAGGAGCCGACCGCCCGCCGGGCCATAGACCGCACCCTGCGCGAGGCCGCCGCGGAGTACACCACCCCCGGCCGCCCGCCCGGCTGCATGGTGATCACGGGCCCCGGGTTCAGCGCGGAGACCTCCGAGGAGATCGCCGCCATGATGCGCGCCAAGCGGGGGTGGAACGCCGTCGCCTTCGAACGCCGCATCCGCGCCGACGTCGAGGCCGGGGTGCTCCCGGCCGACACCGACGCCCGCGGCCTGGCGCGGTTCTCCGCGGTGGTGATGCAGGGCATGAGCCAGCAGGCGCGGGACGGCGCCACGCGCGAGCAGCTGGAGAAGGTCGCCGAGGCCGCGATGCGCGCCTGGCCGGCGTAACCCGCACCCGAAACACCCACGGGCCGCGGCGCCGGGGAGGGACCCTCAACCCTCTCGGCACCGCAGCCCGGAGCGATGCGGACCCTGGGCGCCGTCAGGGCAGAGAGCGCCGGGCCCCGCTCTGCCCTCCTGTGCGGGGAGGACAGAAGCCTGATGCGGTCGGCCCATTCTGGACTCGGCCCGCCGTGCATGTCCATGCCCTGAACGCACTTCCCCGGCGAACGCCCCGCGGCCTGCCGTTTTCACGCAGGTAAGCTCGCGAGTGTGCCCTCCATGAACGATCTCGTGCGCCAGCACACCGACCTCGGGGACCGCGACCTCGAGTGGCTCCACCTGCTGGTCTCCGAGTGGCAGCTGCTCTCCGACCTCTCCTTCGCCGACCTGGTGCTGTGGCTGCCCACGTCCGACGGCACCCGGTACATCTCGGTCGCCCAGATGCGGCCCAACACCGGCCCCACCTCCTACCAGGACGACATGGTCGGCCACCACGTGCCGCGCGGCCACCGCCCGCTGCTGGACGTGGCCCTGGACGAGGGGCGGATCGTGCGCGAGGGCGACCCGGAGTGGCGCGAGGAGGTGCCGGTGCGCATCGAGTCCATCCCGGTGCGCCGCGAGGACCGCGTCCTCGGCGTCATCGCCCGCAACACCAACCTCCTCACCGTCCGCACCCCCAGCCGCCTGGAGCTCACCTACCTCCAGAGCGCCTCCGACCTGGCCCAGATGATCGCCGGCGGCACCTTCCCCTTCCCCGGCCAGCAGGTCGGCATGGACCGCGCCCCGCGAGTCGGCGACGGCTTCATCCGCCTCGACGCCGAGGGCGTCGTGCAGTACGCCAGCCCCAACGCCCTCTCCGCCTACCACCGCCTCGGCCTCGCCACCGACCTGGTCGGGCTGCCACTGGGCCAGACCACTGCCGACCTCGCCCCCACCCGCGGCCCCGTCGACGAGTCCCTGGTCAAGCTCGCCAGCGGGTGGGCGCCCCGCGAGGCGGAGATCGAAGGCGACGACTGCGTCGTGCAGTTGCGCGCCATCCCCCTCAAGCCCAAGGGCGAGCACATCGGTTCGCTGATACTGCTGCGCGACGTCACCGAACTCCGCCGCCGCGAGCGGGAGCTGATCACCAAGGACGCCACCATCCGGGAGATCCACCACCGGGTGAAGAACAACCTCCAGACCGTGGCGGCGCTGCTGCGGCTCCAGTCCCGCCGCATCGGCGCCAGCGGCGACGACCGCGCCCGCGCCGCCCTCGACGAGGCCGTGCGCCGCGTCGGCTCCATCGCCATCGTGCACGAGACCCTCTCCCAGAACCTCGACGAGCGCGTCGAGTTCGACGAGATCGCCGACCGCGTCATCGCCATGGTCGCCGACCTCTCGCCGGACGGCCGCGTCACCGGCCACCGCCAGGGTCACTTCGGCATCCTCGACGCCGAGACCGCGACCCCGCTGTCGATGGTGCTCACCGAGATCCTGCAGAACGCCCTGGAGCACGCGTTCGGCCCGGGCGAGCGCGGCACCGTCGAGGTCAGCGCCACGCGCTCGGAGCCCCCGCGCGGCGAGACCGGCCGGCTGCTCGTCACCGTGCGGGACAACGGGCGCGGCCTGCCGGAGAGTTTCGACCCGCGTAGCGACGGCAGCCTCGGCCTCCAGATCGTGCGCACGCTCGTCGAGGGGGAGCTGGGCGGCGGCTTCGACATGGTCCGCGCCGGCGAGGGCGGCACCCGCGTCATCGTCGACCTCCCGCTCACTCACCACAAGCGGTGACACCAAACGGCTGAGCCCCGGCCCGGGGTGACTGGTGCTCCGGGGCGGGGCTCAGAGTGCTCGCGGTTGTTCGCGTATGCACCGTGGGTCGGTGCTGCGTGCTGCGGCTCGGGGCAGCAAGTGGCGGTGGCGGGTGCGGTCGCGGCCGTGACGGCCGCCGGGCGTGGCCGTCAGGCGCTGGCCTTCCGCGCCCGGTTCCGAGCGGCGCGGCGCTTCATGGCGCGGCGCTCATCCTCGCTCATCCCACCCCAAACGCCGGAGTCCTGGCCGGACTCCAGGGCCCACTGCAGGCACTGCTCCATGACGGGGCAGCGGCGGCAGACGGCCTTGGCTTCCTCGATCTGCAGCAGCGCAGGACCGGTGTTGCCGATGGGGAAGAAGAGCTCGGGGTCTTCCTCGCGGCAAACGGCGCTGTGACGCCAGTCCATGTCTGCTCCATCTCCTGCATGTTGCAGTAGCTTGCTTGTGAATGTGAACGCTTTCACGAATCCCCACACAAAGAACGAGCCAACGCTCAGGCTTCAGGGAGGGGGGTTCGGACTCTCAAGGGGGCCGAAGAGCTCGGCCGTCCCGATCGCCATGTAGAGGTTCGCAAACCTCGGCGGCGGATACAACCCCTTCTGGAAAGTTTTTTTTGATTCCTTGGTGTCGCCTTGCTCACAACCGTACTTCCCTCGGGTGGAGTCTGCGCTAAACGTTCGAGTGGAAGGACTTTAGGGCGTTCTGCTCACACAATCACACGCAGTGCACGCCGTACGCCCGCGAAAGTCACGCTGGTACGCAGCCCCAGATGGTCGCCGTCGAGCTGGAACGGCAGTGGCACCTGGGACTGAAGGGTGAGTTCGGGCTCGTCGTGCAGCGACACGACCTGCTTGCCGTGCGGCCCGCGCTCGGGCGTCGAGCGCAGCAACTGCGTTCCGTAACGGGTCAGCGCGGCCGTCGACAGCTTCGACAGCGCCATCACGTCAAGACCGGTGTCGAAGGAGGCCCGGGGCGCGGCGTAGATCGGCCGGTTGCCGAGGAACGTCCACGGCGCGGTGTTGCAGACTATGGACAACGCCAGCCCCTCGACCGGCTCGTGGCCCGGCCGCAGCAGCGTGATCGTGCCGTGCGTGCGCCGCTGGTGATCGCCGAGGAACTGCCGCAGCGCCTGCCGTACATAGAGCGCGTGCGTGGAGCGCTTGCCCAGCTCCCGCCGCGACTCCACGCGCCCCACCACCCCGGCGTCGAAGCCGAGGCCGGCGTTGAAGGTGAACCACCGCCGGGGCACCTCCGCGTCCGCGGTGCCGCGCGTGCCGCTCGCCAGGCCCAGGCCGATGGGGCGCTCACGCCGGGCGCGCACCGCGTCCAGCAGTGCACCGGTGGCTTCCACGGCGTCGTTGGGGAGCCCGAGCGCCCGCGCGAAGACGTTGGTCGAGCCCCCCGGGACCACCGCGAGGCGCGGCGTTTCCTGGGATCCGTGGCCGTGGTGCAGCAGCCCGTTCACCACCTCGTTGACCGTGCCGTCACCGCCGAGCGCGATCACGGCGTCCGCCGTCCTCTGCTCCGCCGTACGCCGGGCCAGCTCGCGGGCGTGCCCCCGGTACTCGGTGGTGGCGACCTCCAGATCCAGCTCGCTGGCGAGGGCGTTGGCGATGACGTCCCGGGTCCGCGCGCTGGTGGTGGTGGCGACCGGGTTGACCACGAGAAGAGCGCGCATGATGTGCAGACTACCCAGGCCGGGCAGGTGGGCGGGCCGGGGGAGCGGGGAGCGGCCGGGGAGCGGGGGGGAACCGGGCTATACCCTGGCGGGGTGAGCAGCGAGACGGACGGGAAGAGCGGCGCAACGGACTCTGCGACGGGCGCCGGGCGGCCCGGCAGGGTCGGCGCCGCGGCGCTGATCTGCGGCCTTCAGGGCGTCGTCGTCGCGGGGCTCGGCATCTTCATGCTGCTCCTCCTCGCCTTCGGCGACCCCGACGACCCGACGCAGGCGGCGACCGGCGGGGTCACCGTGCTGGTGCTCGCGGCGCTGCCGCTGGCGGCGGGGCACGGGCTGTGGCGGCTGCGCCGCTGGAGCAGGGGCCCGGCGGTGGCCGTGCAGCTGCTGGCGCTGCCCACGGCGTTCACGATGCTCGGCGCCGGCGGGCTGTGGCCGGTGGCCGCCATCGGCCTCGCGGCCACCAGCCTCGCGGTGCTGGTATGCCTGGTCAATCCAGCGGCCATGGAGGCCCTGGGCATCGGCACGCACAACGCGTAGGCCCGGGGGCTCCGCCCCCAGGCCCCGTGCTTCGCGCCGCGCCGCCCCCGGGTGCGAACGTGGGGACGGGCGTCTACGCGGCGGCTACTCCTCGACGAGCAGCTTCTCCCGCAGCTGCGCGAGCGTGCGCGCGAGGAGGCGGGAGACGTGCATCTGGGAGATGCCGACCTCCTGCGCGATCTGCGACTGCGTCATGTTCCCGAAGAAGCGCAGCAGCAGGATCTTCTTCTCCCGCGGCGGCAGTTGCTCCAGCAGCGGCTTGAGCGACTCGCGGTACTCAACGCCCTCCAGCGCGTCGTCCTCGGCGCCCAGCGTGTCGGCGACGGCCGGCGACTCGTCGTCCGTGTCGGGCACGTCGAGCGAGAGCGTGCTGTAGGCGTTGGCCGACTCCAGGCCCTCCAGCACGTCCTCTTCCGAGATGTTCAGCCGCTGCGCCAGCTCGTGAACGGTCGGCGCTCGGCCGTGCTGCTGGGAGAGCTCCGCTGTGGCCGTGCTCAGCGACAGCCGCAGCTCCTGCAGCCGCCTCGGCACCCGCACCGCCCAGCCCTTGTCCCGGAAGTGCCGCTTGATCTCGCCGACCACGGTGGGCGTGGCGTAGGTGGAGAACTCCACCCCTCGCTCCGGGTCGAACCGGTCGACGGACTTGATCAGGCCGATGGTCGCCACCTGCGTCAGGTCGTCCAGCGGCTCGCCCCGGTTGCGGAAACGCCGCGCGAGGTGCTCCACCAGCGGCAGGTGCATCCGCACCAGGCTGTCGCGCAGCTCGGCGCGCTCGGCCGAGCCGTCCGGCAGCTTGCGCAGCTCGACGAAGAGATCGCGCGCCGCGCTGCGGTCATGCGGATCGGGCAGCACCCGCCGCGCCGGCCGCACCGTCGGCTCCACGGTCCGCACCGTTCCGACAGTCTCCACCGTCTCGACGGCGTCCACCGTCTCGACCGTATCCACCGTCTCGACGGCCTCGACGGCGTCCACTGCCTCGACCGCATCCACGGGCTGCTGACCCGGAATGTCCGGCGCGGGCGTGGGCGCGCCCGCGCCCAGCGGCTCCGGCCGTGCCGTGCGAGCCGCCTGCTTCACCTCGTTCACCTCGGCCCCCTCATCGCGCGGTGGCCGCCCCTGTGCGCCGGTCACGGTGCTCCGGGGGCGGCGCCGCGCTTCTTGTGCAGGCTGATGCTGACCGTCTTGTCCTCCGCGACGGCCGATTCGACCTCGCCCGCCAGCGCGGTCAGTACCGTCCAGGCGAAGGTGTCCCGCTCGGGCGCGTGGCCCTCGGTGGTGGGTGCCGAGACCGTGACCCGCAGCGCGTCGCCGACCAGCGTGAAGACGCAGTCGAGCACGCTGCCGGGCTGTGCCTGTTGCAGCAGGATCGCGCACGCCTCGTCCACGGCGATGCGCAGGTCCTCGATCTCGTCCAGGGTGAAGTCCAGCCGGGCGGCGAGACCGGCCGTGGCCGTCCGCAGCACGGACAGATAGGCACCCGCCGCTGGCAGCCGGACCTCCACGAAGTCCCGCGAACCGGGTTCACCTGGGATTTGGGACACCCTCACCTCCACAGTGGCTCACACTGATTGAGCGCTCACGGGCACCGCCGGGGCGCCCAGTGACTCTGCGACGCTACCGCGATCCGCGGCGCGCTGTCGCCCGGTCCGGGATGTGGCCGGACCGTCCTGACCACCTCAGCGGCATCACTCATGGTAATGCATTCAGTGCTTATCGTGGCCAGGTGGGAACGCCAAATCCCGGAAGACTTCCCGGACTTCCTTGATCTCTCGCCGCGGCCGACGCTCACCAGACCGATCGTACGTCCCGCCTCGCGGCGGTGACGCCCGCGGCCAGCAGCGCGATCACGGCCGTCACGATGGCGAGGGCCGTGAAGATCATGGACAGGACGGTCAGGGTGCCGCGGACGCTGTCGAAGTACGTGTCCCAGTGGCCCGCCTCGAAGCGGAAGACCACCGTGCGGGCCTCCAGGTACGCCGCCATCCCGGCGGCCGTCAGCGCGGCGCCGCGCGCCACCTCGCGGCCCAGCAGGGCCAGCACGCCGGTGATGATCAGCGTGACGACGAGCGCCGCCTCGTAGAAGTTCAGGCCGCTGCTGATCGAGAGCGGGCTGTGGAAGAGGGAGGGGTCGACGATGTCGCGCAGGTAGTCGCCGAACGCCATGTAGCCGGCGTCGTCGAGCTGCTGCTGCCGGTCGATCGCCCACGCCGCCTGCACCACGCCGACGGCGACGAGCAGCCCGCCGGCCAGCAGGTAGGGGGACGCCGGGCGCGGGCGTGGGGCGCCGAACCCAGGGACGGGGCCGAGACCGGGAAGGGGACGGGGCAGGGGCGCGGGCCCGGCCGGCCGCTCCCGGGCGGGCAGCAGCAGGACGAGCACGGTCACGGCGATGGCCAGCCCCACCCCGTAGGTGAGCAGCGTCCAGGTGCCGTAGTCGGGGTCCTCGAAGCCTTCGCGGTAGTGGGCGTCCAGCGAGCCGACCGCCTGCCGCAGGCAGATGGCGAGCAGCAGGAACGCCAGCACCAGGGCGCCGCCGCGTGCGACCCGGCGTAGCAGGAGGGCCAGCACCGCGACGGTGATCAGCGCGAGCGCGTAGACCCACTCGTAGGGCGTCAGCAGCGGCGCGTCGACCGGGTGCGAGGGCTGGACCATGGCGCGCAGCAGGTCGCCGAGGGAGCTGTCCGAGGTGCGGATGCCGTCCACCAGCCAGGCGATGATGCCGCCGGCGAAGGCCAGCAGCAGCACCGCGCTGACGATGTAGCCCGGCGCGTGCTCGGCCGGCGCGCGGCCGTGGGCCGGCCGGCCGCCGGGCACGGGCATGGGCATGGGTGCGGGACCCGGCGTGGGCGTGGGTGTGCTCATGGATGTTTCCCCCGATTCCCCCGATGTGTGGTGGCCACATCGTGACCGACCCGGCGGCACTCGGGAAGCCCCGGACGCCGGGTTGTTGCGGGGGCGTTGCACGCGGCGGGATGCGGCGCGGCGGCGCCCTTCAGTCGAAGCCCACCACGGTGACGCCCGCCTCGCCGGCTATGCAGCGGCGGACGACGCGGTCGGCGGAGAACACCATCGCCTCGGGCAGCGCGTCCACGGGCACCCACCGCACCTCGGAGTGCTTGCCCGGCTCGGCGTTCAGGAGCGTGCCGCGCCAGCGGTGGGCGGTGAAGACCACGGTGAGGAAGCCGGCCGGCGACTCCACGCCGTGGGCGCCGTGGACGACGTGCGCCAGCCGGAGGTCGGCGGGGTCGACGACGAGGCCCGTCTCCTCCTCCAGCTCGCGCACGGCGGTCGCCGTGACCGGCTCGCCGGGGTCGCTCTTGCCCACGGGGAGGTCCCACAGCCCGCGCGCGAACTTCGCGCGCGGCCCGCGCCGCAGCAGCACGACGCGGTCGGACGCGCGGTCGTGGACGACGACGGCCGCGGCCAGCATGGTCATCGAGTCCGTCGCGGGCGGCAGGGAGCGCGGGCCGGGCGCGGGCGGGGGAGCAGGGGTGGTGGCGGACATGAGGCGAGGATAGGAGGGCGGTCTGACAGCCGGCCGGCTCAGGCGGCGCCGGTCGCCCGGGGCTGGGTCCGGGCCTGGGTCCGCGCCGCGTGCCGCAGCGCGGCCGCCGCCAGCGCGCGGATCACGGGGTGCGGGCGGCTGCCGTCGCCCGCCAGCTCGGGCTGGAAGAGGGTGGCCAGGAAGAACGGGTGGCCGGGCAGCTCGGCGATCCTGACCGTGCCCTCGGTGTCGGTGCCGGGGAACGCCAGCCCGTGCGCCCGGAGCGTGTCCAGGTGGCGGCCGGTCGGCCCGAACGAGCAGTGGTAGCGCTCCACCGACCGGCGGGCGCCGATGACGCGCTCCGCCAGCGAGCCGGGCGCGATGAGGATCTCGCCCTCGTGGCCGACGAGGGAGCAGGCCAGCGGCGCGATCAGGGGGTCGGCCGCCCCGGGGTCGGTCTCGGCGTGGGCGGCGTCCGCCAGGCCGCAGACGTCGCGCGCGAACTCCAGCAGTGTGTGCTGGAAGCCGGCGCAGGTGCCGAGGAACGGTATGCCCCGCTCGCGCGCGGTACGGACCGCCGCCAGCGCGCCCGCCTCGCTGGCGTATGGGCTGCCGGGCAGCAGCCACACGGCGTCGAAGCCCGCGAGGCCCGAGGAGGCGGCCTGGTCGGTGGGGATCCAGTAGGCGTCCAGCGGCAGCCGGTCGCGCTCGGCGAGGGCGGACAGCAGGCCGGGGACGCGGCGGTGTGCGCCGACGGTCGGGGAGCGGTCGCCGACCAGGGCCAGCCGGGCGGGCGGGTGCGGTGCGTTCGTCACGTTGGCGTTCACGGGTTCGGTCATGGCCGCCAGCGTGCCCCGGCGCCCCGCATCAGCGCCAACGATGATCCGCGGCCGTCCCATCAGGAGCGCTTATCCTGCCTGGCCGGAGCGCGCGCATACTTGGGGCGCGTGGACCCGCATCTGCTGCGCACCTTCGTCGCCGTCGCCCGCCTCGGCTCCTTCTCCGCCGCCGCCGAGGAACTCGGCTACACGCAGTCGGCCGTCTCGCAGCACATCGCCGCGCTGGAGGCCGACCTCAAGGCGCCGCTGCTGCGCCGCCGCCCCGTCGCGCCCACGCCCGCCGGGGCGCGGCTGCTGGAGCACGCGCAGCCGTTGCTGCTGCGCCTGGCCGCCGCCCGCGCCGACGTCGCCCGGGTGAACGCCGCGCCCCACGCCCGCCTCACCGTCGGCGTGGGCCCTCTCGCCCCGCTGCCGGCCCTGGCCGTCGCGCTGGCCGAGGTGCGGCGTTCCCACCCGGGCGCCGAGGCGGCCGTGCGGATGCTGACGGCCGCGGCCGTCGTCGAGGGGGTGGCGACCGGCGACCTCGACCTCGGCCTGGTCGGGGGCGTGGCCGCGCCCACCGACCCCCTGCCGCTGCCCGACGTCGGCCCGCTGACCGTCCACGGCGTGGGCGAGGAGCCCGTGGCGGTGGTGCTGCCGTTCAGCCATCCCCTGGTCGCCGCGCGGCGCGGGCTGCGGCTCGCCGACCTCGCCGACGCCCGGTGGCTGGACGCCCCCGAGGCCGCCGTGCCGCTGGCGCGGCTGCGGGCCGCCGCGGGCGTCGAGGGCTTCCGTCCCGCCGTGCGGTACGCCGGGGCGGACCCGGCGGGCGTGCTGGCGCTCGCGGCGGCCGGGCACGGCCTCGCGCTGCTGCCGCTGCCGCTGGCCGAGGGGGCACCCGGGCTGGCGGCGGTCCCGGTGGCCGCGCCGCGCCTCGTCCACCGCGTCGAGCTGCTGCTCGGCGGCGCGCCCACCGACCCGGCCGCCGCCCTCGCCGAACGCCTCGAACTCCCGGCCTGAACATCCCGGCCTGGACAACAAAAAACGCCGCCCATTGGCGGCGACGTGAATGATTCGCTATATTCAGCTCTTTGGCAGGCGTGATATCTCAACAATTAGCTTGCTGCCAAGGCTAATTCTAGCGAATAGAGGGAATGCGTGTCAAGCGGCGGGATTGACAGCGAGCAGAACGGCGAGCAGCAATACCTCACTCGACTCTATGAACGACTGGACCAGCTGCGGGAGGAGACCAGGTCCCGGCTCGACGAGGTGCTGCTGCGCACCGGGCCCGGGCACCAGGGCCTCGCCGAACGGGACGTCGCTGCCTCCGAGTTGGCCCAGCGGCTGGCCCGGCTCGACGCGGTGGAGAACGGGCTGTGCTTCGGCCGCCTCGACCTGCGCGACGGGGAACGCCGCCACATCGGCCGCATCGGAATCCAGGACGAACTGGCCGCCGCCGGCACCACCGTCACCGACGAGGAATCCGGCGGCCGGCCGCTGCTGATGGACTGGCGCGCACCCGCCGCCCGCCCCTTCTACACCGCCACCGCCATTTCCCCGGAGAACGTCAGACGCCGGCGGCACATCAGCAGCAGCGGCCGTAAGGTGACCGCCGTCAAGGACGAGGAATTCGACGACCTCGCCGAAATCTCCGGCGACAGCGCGCTGCTGGAGGCCCTCACCGCCGCCAGGACCGGCCGCATGACCGACATCGTCGCCACCATCCAGGCCGAGCAGGACGAGATCATCCGCTCCCGCCACACCGGCGTCCTCGTCGTCCAGGGCGGTCCCGGCACCGGCAAGACCGCCGTCGCCCTCCACCGCACCGCCTACCTCCTCTACACCCAGCGCGAGCGGCTGGCCCGCAGCGTCGTGCTGATCGTCGGCCCCAACCCGACCTTCCTGCGCTACATCGGCGAGGTGCTGCCCTCCCTCGGCGAGACCGGCGTGCTGCTGGCCACCGTGGAGGAGCTCTACCCGGGCGTCCGCGCCGACCGCCCCGAGAGCCCCGAGGCGGCCGAGGTCAAGGGCCGGCTCGCCATGGCCGAGGTCGTCGCCGCCGCCGTGCGCGACCGGCAGCGCGTGCCCGAGGAGCCGATCGCCGTCGATCACGACGGCGAGACCCTGACCCTCGACCCGGACGACGTGGCGCGCGCCCGCCGCCTCGCCCGCGAATCGCTGCTGCCGCACAACGAGGCCCGCCCCCTCTTCCGGCGCCTCATCATCGACGCCCTGGCGCGCCGCGTCGCCGACCGGTACGGCACCGACGTGCTCGACGGCGGCAGCCTCCTCGACGAGGAGGACATCGAGGACTTCCGCCGCGAGCTGCGCGCCAGCCCCGAGGTCGCGGCCGTCGTCGAGCGGCTGTGGCCGGCGTTGGCCCCGCAGCGGCTGCTGGCGGAGCTGTACGCCTCGCCCGCACGCCTGGCCGCCGCCGCGCCCGGTCTGACCGAGGCGGAGCGGGCCGCGCTCCTGCGCCCGCCGGCCGGCGGGCGCGGCTGGACGGCGGCCAACGTCCCGCTGCTGGACGAGGCCGCCGAGCTGCTAGGCACCGACGAGCGCCGGGCCCGCCTGGCCGCCGAGGCCGAGGCGGCCGAGCGGGGCGAACGCCTCACCCTCGCCCAGGAGGCGCTCGACATCGCCTACGGCTCCCGCACCACCGACTTCGACGACGGCGCCGACCCGGAGCTGCTGTCCGCCTACGACCTGCTCGACGCCGAGCAGCTCGCCGAACGCCACCGCGAGGCCGACCACCGCACCCCGGTCGAGCGCGCCGCCGCCGACCGCACGTGGGCGTTCGGCCACGTCGTGGTCGACGAGGCGCAGGAGCTGTCCCCGATGGCCTGGCGGCTGCTGATGCGGCGCTGCCCCGCACGGTCGATGACGGTGGTCGGCGACATCGCGCAGGCCTCGGGCGTGGCAGCGACGCGCTCGTGGGAGGCGGTGCTGGCCCCGCACGTGGGCGCGCGCTGGCGGCTGGCCGAGCTGACGGTCAACTACCGCCTGCCGAGCGAGATCGCCGAGGTCGCGGCCGAGGTGCTGCGCCGCATCGACCCCGGGCTGCGGGCCCCCGGCGCGGTCCGCTCCAGCGGCGTCACACCCTGGCGGCGTTCGGTGCCCGAGGACGGCCTGGCGGTGGAGGCGGCGGAGCTGGCGGCCCGGGCGGCGGCCGAGGCGCCCGGGGGGCGCGTGGGCGTGGTCGCGCCCGCCTCGCGACTGGCCGAGGTGGCCTCGGCGGTGGCCGGCACCGCCCTGGCCGAGCGAAGCGAGATGGGGGTCCCCCCGGCCGAAGGCTGGGGGAAGGTCGACGTGCTGGATCCGGGGACCGCCAAGGGCCTGGAGTTCGACGCGGTCATCGTCGTCGACCCCGGCCGGATCGTGGCCGACTCCCCGCGCGGCCTGAACGACCTCTACGTCGCCCTGACCCGCCCCACCCAACGGCTCGGCGTCCTCCACCCCGGCGGCCCGCCGGCACTGCTGAGGCGGCTGAGGCGCCTGGTTTGAACGCCGGACGCGGGGGTCACTCGCGCGCCGGAGGTGGTGTCATGACGAGAGTCGAGGACATGCTGCGAACCAACCCCGCAGGCCTGGGCACGATCGACCGGGACACCCTCGCGCGCTGCATCCACGAGTGCGACCGCTGCGCGCAGACCTGCACCGCCTGCGCGGACGCCTGCCTGTCGGAGGAGCGCGTGGAGGAGCTGGCGTTGTGCATCCGGCTGGACCTGGACTGCGCGGACGTCTGCGACATCACGGCCCGGCTGCTGTCCCGGCAGACCGGCCACCAGCCGGAGATCGCCTTCGCCCAGCTCCAGGCGTGCCTGGTGGCGGTGTCGGCCTGCGCGCGCGAGTGCGAACGCCACGCGGCCCTGCACGAGCACTGCCGCATCTGCGCGGAGGCGTGCCGGGCGTGCGAGCGCGCCTGTGGCGAGCTGCTGGCGAGCGGCCTCGGGTCCTAGCGCGGTCCGTCGACGTGACGCCGGTCAGCCGCGCTTGATCGCGACCCCGCCGTACATGGCGATGTCGGAGTCCCGCACGCCGTCGCCGACGGCCGGGGTCAGCGCGGGCCGCCAGCGGTGGACGAGCGTCACGCCCGGGTCGATGAGGTCCAGCCCCTCGAAGAACCGCTCCGTCTCGGCCTTGTCGCGGATCTGGAGCGGGATGCCGCGCGCGTTGTACTCCCGGCCGACGCCGGCGACCTGCTCGGGGTTGGAGTCGCCGGTGAAGACCGTCAGCGCCAGCACGCTGCCGGGCGCCAGGTCGCGCATCAGGCGCCGCACGATGCCCTGCGGGTCGTCCTCGTCCAGGACGAAGTGGACGATGGCGATGAGGGAGAGCACCACGGGCCGCGTCAGGTCGAGCGTCTCGCGCAGCAGGGAGGAGCCGACGATCGCCTCGGGGTCGCGGAAGTCCGCGTCCAGGTACGCCGTGCTGCCCTCGGGCGTGCTCTTCATCAGCGCCTGGGCGTGGACCAGGACGATCGGGTCGTTGTCGACGTACACCACGCGGCACTCCGGGGCCACGCCCTGGGCCACCTCGTGGAGATTCGGCGGCGTGGGGATGCCGGTGCCGATGTCGAGGAACTGGCGCATCCCGTATTCGGCCGCCAGGTGGCGCGTCACCCGGTGCATGAAGACGCGGGTCTCCCGCATGGAGGTCGGCAGGCTGGGCCAGGCCCGGACCGAGGCGTCGCCCGCCGCCCGGTCGGCCTCGTAGTTCGACTTGCCGCCGAGGAGGTAGTCGTAGACGCGGGCCGAGTGCGGCACGTCAACGCGCAGGTCGACCGGCGGGCGGGCGGGCACGTCGTGCGCGCGGGTCATCCAGTTCCGCTCCGCCTCCGGCTCCGACGTGTCGTCAGTCGCCGCCATACGCCCCACCCCCACCTTCCGATGTCCGGCTCCGTGTGATCGTGATGATAGTCGTTGGGGCCGGACGCACAGCACCCCGCCGGGGAGCCGGCGGGGTGCGCACCGCGTAACGGAGAGGGCGTCAGCTCTTCTTCGTCTCCCAGTAAACGGCCAGGCCGGTGACCTGCGGCAACTCTTGCCGCAGGTCTCTGACCTCGTTGTTCACCGCTGACCGTGTTGGTCCCAGACGGTTGCGATCGGCCCTGATGCGGACTGCGGACCGGTGCATTGTTGGCTAGGCCAGGGTGCTCACCGGCATCATCGCTTTGGCCCTCCATGTCACCCCCACGCCGAAGACCCGACCGCTGGCCGTGACGGCTGTGGGCCGTCACTGGGGCTCGCCCCACCTGACCGAGCACGTCCGCCGTTGCGGTTCGCTCGCCAGTGTCGGCCCGTCGGCCGATGGGTTGTGGAGCTCGTCCCTCCCGCCCCAGACTCCGGCTCAGCGGCTAGACCGTCCTACCATGGCGTTGGGCCTGAGTGTGGATGTCAGAACGCACAGGCGTCCGGTTGGAAGTTTAGGGCCGGGGGTACCCCGGGAGAGCTGAGTGAGGGCGCGAGTGGACATCGGGCTTGCTGAGACTATTCGGTCGCTGAGGCGGGAGCTGGTGACGGCCATGGAGGATGGGGAAGGCGCCTCCGTCCGGTTGCGCGTACAGGCCGTCAAATTGGACATGCAGGTAGCAGTTACCGCCTCGGGAGAAAGTAACGGAGACGTCAAGTTCTGGGTGCTTTCGGCAGGCGGCAAAGCGGCGGAGAGCACGTCCTTTACACATGCCCTTTCGCTCGAACTAGCGGCCGAGACGAACCAGGGCGGCACGGTGCACATCAGCTCGGATGCGGGGACAGCTCTGCCCGACTGAACGGAGATCGTCGATAACGGACTCAGTGATGAGCTGGGGTGACGACGAGAGCAGCCTCGGCTATCCACTCGGCTGAGTAAGGACGGAACGTGCAGCAGGAGCCTATCAACGCGCTGGACCGAGTGGTTATGGTAGCTCGGCGTGTCCGTGCCACGAACAGTGTGGCCCACTTCCTCGCGTCGGGATTTCTGCTCACCAGCCGCCTAGCTATAAGCGCTCGGCATCCGTTCGAGCGCAGAGATGGCGCCAACTACGAGGTCCGGCTCGCGAACTCGGTGCGAGCCGAGTCCATGTTGGCCCCCGTCGCCGTAAAGCGGATCATCGCCCATCAGGACCCTGAATTCGACGTGGCGCTCCTCCTCCTCGACACCGACCTGGACGACCTGCCAGCTGCCCGGCTCGGCTCTCTGCCGCCTGGCATGGGCAGAATTCCTTTTCGGGCAGTCGGTTTCCCTGACTTCGCAGTGGACCAAGCAGCACGACTCAGCCGAGAGATCAATGGCCACATCTTACTCGGGTCGTATCACGGCAGTGTTCGCATGGAGTTGGCGCTCAACAGCCCCGCACCCCAATCGCGAGACAGCTCAGCTTCACCTTGGGCCGGCATGTCCGGGGCAGGCGTCTTGTCCGAGGCAGGTGTTCTTCTGGGTGTCTGCACCGGCCACCATGTTCCGAGTGGGATGTCTAGCATCGCCGCCACCGGCGTCAGTAACCTGACTGGCGATTCCGAGTTTGCTCAATTCCTGCTCGCATACGGCATTGACCCGAATCCCGAAACGCTTCAAGTCCTTGGCCGTGAGAGCGAAGGCATGGACGACGGACGGCTGCGTAACATCCTGGAGCACGCCGAAGTCGTGAGCGGTCTGCTGGGCAGACGGAGCTACCTCATCGGCAAGCAGCTTCCCTTCGTTAGCCCAGGAAGGGCTCACCAAGCCGACCCTCTCCGGCTATTCGAGCGGATCTCTGGCAAGGATCAGCGTGGTGTGCTATTGGTCGGTTCTGCGGGGGCGGGCAAGACTCGGACGTGCTTCGAGGTCGCCGAGGTGGCAAGCCGCGGTGGGTGGCAGGTTCTCCATGTACAACCGGATAGCTCGGTGACTGTAGATGATGTCCAACAGGCGGTGGTCACGTCCCGGGGGCACCGTGTGCTGGTCGTCTGCGACTACCTCGACTCATGTCCGCAGCTTGACCTTACTGCTCTAGCCGACATCCTTCTTCCGGAAGCGAAACGGTGCGGTATCACCGTAGCATTCATCGGTTCGGTGCGCCCTGGGTCCCTCCAGACGCTGCGGCAACGCGGGGCGGGCAGACTCTTCGATGAGGTCTCTCTTCGGCAGGATCACGCTCACAGGTCTGCAGTGATCGCGAATATCTTGCATGAGGTCGCCCCAGAATCAGTGCGGCGTTGGGGCGAGGAAGAGCTGTCCCAGGCATGCGGGCATCGACCGATCATCGCGTTGCTCATCGCTCGCGCACTGGAGGATCGGCTGATCGCTGGAAGGCCTGCATCGAACCTCCCGCAGGTGCGTCCCGGCGAGCTACTGGAATGGATTCACGAGGGGATACGCAAAGACGCGCTATCACCCGGCCATCACTCTATCGAGGATCCATTGGCAGTGGTGGTGCCGAGCAGCGGTCAGCTAGCCTTCACAATAGCCGCCTGCGCGTGCCCTCAGCCGCGCGAAGCCGTGGAGAGTGCCATCGATGTTTTCCTGGCGTCGCGCGATGGTTCTGAGCGCGGCCCACTCGGCGGTCGGCATGTGATCGACACTATGACATCATTGGGCTGGATGGACGAGGTCGCCGGGCGCCTTGAAGTCGTGCACGACATTGTCACCGACGAGTTACTGCTTCACTCCCTTCTGCCACCTCCAGGTTGGAGCATCCACCAAGAGTCCGCAGAGGTCCTGTTTGACACAGCAGCCGTGCAGCCGCGCTCATTCGCGTTACTCACCGGGCATCTTCGCAGGGTAGTCGCCGATCTGGCAGCGAAGGAGTCGGATGATCGGTTGGACGCATTAGAGAGATTCTGCCGAGACTGGGTCAGGCGTAACGCTGATGGTCTGAGCACCCTTCTGGAGCGAGACGGGAGGGATGGAGAGCAGATTCTGCTCACAATGGTGATCAACCGTCCGTGGCAGTCAGCCACAGGCGATGCGTGGGACACCATGGTAACCCCCTGGCTCATCCGTGCGGAGAACACGTTCGCGGCACGGCCCTTTTTGGATGCGGCGCTTCGGAGCGCACAAGAGATATCTGAACCATTGGTCTTGGCCTCCCTCTCCTGGCTATCTCGGAGGATCCAGCAAACCGACGCCGATTACGTCATTCGGGGTCTTCTCTCACGGAACGACCTCAAGCCTGAGAACAAACGACTGACCGTGGCTTATGCTCTCGACTGGGTTCGGGACCACTTTGGATGGCCGGCGGTTCCATGGATCTTGAACAAGCTTCTCAAGCAAGACCACAGCCCGGAGATCATTCATCAGGTGGCCGACTGCACTCTGAACTGGATAAGCGTGAATCGTCCGGCGGAGGCGGGAGACGTACTTGGGCGCCTGTTGGATCGCACAGACGTGCCCGCCGAGCAACGCTTGGCAGGCGTCAGGAAAGGCTTGGCCTGGCTCGCCTCTCACCCTGACGCAGCATCCGAGGCCACGCCGTTTCTTCTCGCCTTGCTTCGCTGTCGTGATCTGATGGACGAACTGCTGCACTCATTTCTGGAATACGTGTTTATATGGCTTGCGCGGAATCTCGCGATTCCTGCAGCGGGTTCTGTCATACGGGGTTTGCTGGAAGGAAGAAAACTAGATCCGGCGAGCGTCCGCAAGATCGCTCCCTACGCAGATACCTGGATTGCGCAGAATCCGACCGGACCTGTCCGTGACGGCATCCTGCGTGCCTTGCTCGCTCGCGAAGAAACCCCAAACGTCACGGAGCGCCTGCTGAACGAGGTGGCCAGCCGTCCCAGCGATCCTGCCATCGCCCCCGTTCTCCAGAGACTGCTGGAGCACGATCTCATCGCCGAACAGGCCCGCGCGGCGGTGGACCATGCTGTGAAATGGCTAGCAGACAATGAAGCTTCGGCTGAGAGCCATAAGGTCATCCAGCCGCTTCTGCGGCACACAGCACTCACTCCCGCAAAATTACGGCACGTGATCAACCGTGGTGTGGCGGAACTACGAAGGGAGCCCGACCAGCCTACACTGATCAGTTCACTGCTTAGCCTTCCCGATGGCCGCCTTGCGCCTAGCCAAGCACATTTCGTGATCGAATTGAGCCTCGAGTGGGCGCCGTCCCAGGGAATCAAATCTCGGCGTCCGGTAATCAGCTCTCTGCTCGACAGGCGTGATCTCACTGCCGACCAGGCAAACAGAAGCATCGAACTCGGACTTGGCCTGTTGATGACCAGCCTTAGTGGCAAAGATGTCTCGATGGTCCGCGCACTGCTCAGGCGAAGAGATCTTAACGAGGCTCAGCAGAATCGCGCTGTGAGGTTCGCGATGCGATGGCTTGCGGCCTATGGCACGTTGCGTAAAGCCCGTTTCGTTCTTTTTGAGTTGATGGAGCACCCTTGTCTATCCGTCGAAGCAGAAACTGTAGCCGCTGAGTATGTCGAGGAATGGCTCGCCGCTTATCCCGAAGAGGAGGCGACGAAGTTGCTCCGTCTCCTCCTTCATGATATTCGACATGCTCGCTGACCCACCCGACGCGCACGGGAGGCGCGAAGAGGTAGCGAAGAGGGAATCGTGGTCAGTCCTGTTGTGTCAAGGCCCTGTCTCTCGGGTGGGGTGATGAGGGGAGAATTTGGTGGGGTGAGGATGGCTGTGTGAGTTGCCGTGGCGAGGATGCTTCGGGTGCGTGGAGGAAGGCCGAGGCGGTTCCAGTGGAAGATGACGTGGTAGGCGAGGATTTGGCGCAGCCCCCGGTCCAGAGTTCCCGCACTCGCCGCCGTTCCAAGTGCTCGGCCTGCCTGGCGGAAGGCGTCAGTCCACCCGGCGGCGAACGCCATGGGCCCCTTCGGGCCCAGCATCGGTCCGCCGGGGACGGTGTCTGCGAGCAGTAGCCGTTTGAGGTCCTCGGCCATTCGGTGGGGCTGTGGGGCGGGATGTATCGGCGGGTAGGAGCTGCTCGGCGAGGATGCGGTGCCACACGCCGCCCACTTTCGTACCACTCCAGGCTGGCAGAGCGCATGAGGACGGTGCACACGCACGTACCCGTAGACGTGCGGGCCGGGTACCGCGCGGCGTTCCGTGATGAGCTCGTTGTCCATGCCCCTCAGCGTCGGGCGCCGCGCACGGCCTCGAAATGACCTGCCGTTGTACTTCCGTTGCACTTCGGGGCCCTCGCCCTCTCGGACGGTGCTTCCATAGGTGATGGAGGGAGGCAGCCGTGGTCAGCGTGCAGCAGTGGACCGGCCGGGAGGCACGTGCCTTGCGAGCCGCCCTGCGGATGAGTACGCGCGGCTTCGCCGAACATCTTGGGGTCGCGCTGCGCACGGTCGCCAAATGGGAGAGCCTGGGTGCCGGCACCCAGCCGCGGCCCGACACGCAGGCCATCCTCGACACCGCGCTGGCCCGTGCCGATGCCGCGGCCCAGGCCCGGTTCGAGGCGTTGCTGCACCCCGAACGCAAGAGCGCGCGGCCGGCGGACTACGAGACGTGGTCGGAGGACATCGAGCGCGCCGTGGTCTGCGTCAGCCGCCAGGACTTCTCCTTCGCCTCCACCTTGCTCAACCGTTGGCTGGGACGTCACGATCCCGGTGGCCTGGACGACAAAGGGCTCTATCTGTATGGCCGTTCACTCGTCCTGCTCGGCGACCTTCAGCGGGATCAGGGCATGGTCCTGGGGCCGCTCTCCGCCCGCCACTCCTACCTGGCCGCTCGGGAGTTGTTCAACGAACTCGACATTCCGCGCAGGGTGGCGCAGATCGAACTGTCGCTGGCAGTGGTGTGTGAGATGTCCGGCCAGCTCGACGCCTCCGCCCGCCACTACCTGGCCCTCGCTGCTGACGAGCGCCTCAGCCGTCGGGACCGGGCGCGGGCGCGGCTGTGGGTGGGCACCGCGCTGAGCAAGGGCGGCGACAACGAGTACGCCACCAGCGTCATGAGAGATGCCACTCGGGAGTTCGAAGAGCTGGGTGAACCGGAGGACTGGTCGGTCGCCCATCAGAAACTGGCCCTCGCCCACCGAGGCGCCGGTGACCTGGCCCAGGCCCTGCACTACATCGACATCGCGCGCACCACCGGCACGGTCGACTCACCGATGCAGCGGGTGCGGCTGGACACGGCCTACGGGCACGTCCTTCTGTCAGATGGCGCGACCCGGAATGATGGGCTGTCCGTCCTCGACCAGGCGGCAACGGTGGCACATCGGTACGGTCTGAGCCATCAGCTGCGCAGCATCGAGGGCATCCGAAAGGGCCAGCGAGGATAAGGCAGAGCCGGGGAGTGCCAGTGCCGGAGCACCAACAGCGCCAAATCACCGACGAGCAGTTCCACGACGCGACGCTGATCTGGAACTACCACCAGATGGGACACCAGCCACGCCCCTGCTCGGCGGCCATCGGCCTGGGCAGCCACGACCTGGGCGTGGCCACCACAGTGGCCGAGCTGCACCGCGCCGGTCTCTTCCCCGTCATGGTGTTCAGCGGCGGCAACAGCCCCACCACCCGCGACCGCTTCCCGCGCGGTGAGGCCGTGCACTACCGCGAGCACGCCCTGAGCCTGGGCGTTCCCGACGAGGCGATCCTGGTCGAGCCCAAGGCCGCCAACACCGGCCAGAACATCACTTTCTCCCGCGCGCTGCTGGCCAAGGCCGGCGTCGAGGTCGAGACGTTGCTGCTGATCTCCAAGCCGTACATGCAGCGCCGCTCGTACGCCACCTGTCGCAAGCTGTGGCCCGAGATCGACGTGGTGTGCGCCTCCGAGACGCTGGAGCTGGATGACTACATCAAGTCCATCGGCGACGAGAAACTCGTCGTCGACATGCTCGTCGGCGACCTGCAACGGGTGATCGAGTACCCCAAGCTCGGCTTCGCCGTCGAGCAGGACGTACCGGGAGATGTGCATGACGCGTACGGACGCCTCCTGCGCGCCGGGTTCAACAGCCGCCTCATCAGCACCTGATCCAGGAACGGCCGGGGTGTGCGCCATCCACCAGCCCAACCTCTTCCCCCGGCTGTCGACGCTGGCCAAGCTGTACGCCGCCGACCAGTGGATCGTCCTGGACAACGTGCAGTTCGCCCGACGCGACTACCAGCACCGCGCTCGCCTCGCGCCGCTGGACGATCCCGACCGACAGCAGTGGCTCACGCTCCCCACACATTTGCCCCAGGTCCGCTCGACGCTGATCAGCCAGGCACGGCTGGCCGACCCCCGCCGCACCCGCCGCACCGTCGAGCTGCTGGTGCGGCAGTACTACGGCCGTAGCCGCCACTGGGCGGCCATACGATCCTCACTGGAGGCGGTCCTGGACCGGCTCGACACCACGGATCGGGTCGCGGACATCGCCGAGACCTCAGTCCGTGTCCTACTCGAGGCCCTCGGCTGGAAGGGAAAGGTCCTGCACAGCAGCGCCCTCCCCACCCGCCACGGCCGATCCGAGCGCCTCGCCGACCTCGCCGCCGTGCCCGGCAGTACGCACTACCTGTGCGGCCCAGGCGGCCTGCGCTACCTCGACGCCCACCCCTTCAAGACACTGAGCATCTGTGTTGTGCCGTTCCGCACACCCGAGGAGACCGGGCCGTCTCCATGGAACGGTGCGCGCCGGATCACCGCCCTGTGGGCACTCGCCACACTCGGGCCATGGCTCTTGCCGAACATCTCGCGGCGGCCCGGTTTCAGTGCCGACTGGCCACGGCAGGAGTCAACATCGAGCTGAGCCAGGCCCAGATGACCGCAACCGCGTGACTGTGCGCACAGGGCTGGAGACCGAGCCGTTGACCGGAGCCCTGGGCCTGCTCCACAGGCGGTCGGCTCTACGGCGTTGACGACCAACTCGGAGGCCGGGATGGCTCTACGGCCATCACTGCCCGGCTCCCCACGGACCGGGGCCGCCTGCGCCACCCCTGGGGCGCTGGTCCCCTTTAGTAGCTTCCCCGCCCCCAGGGAAGCTACTAAAGGGGATAACTTGCCCCGCGGTGGGCGGGCTGAGGTCGCGGGCCATGCCTTGCTCGTGGGATCTCGTGGGGAGGAGTCGTCCCACTCGTTGCGTGGCTGGTCAGAGCCCTGACGGGGCGGCAGGCCGGGACGGGTGGAGGCGTCCCGGAGGGACGAGTCAGCCCTGCCGGAGGTGTCCGTCGCTCGGGTCGGGGCAGTAGCGCAGCCAGGCGTCCGTGAACTTGACGCGGATGAAGCCCTTGGCCTGGGTGCTGTCGGGGAAGCGGATGTTGGACCACGAGATGCCGTAGTCGCGGAGCAGGAGCTGCAGACCGCGTGGGGTCAGGCCGTGGGGCCCGTGCTGGTCCCACGGTGCCTCGGGGTTGTCGCGCAGGGCGGCGATCAGCCGGGCGGTGGGCAGTGTGGGCGGGTCTCCCAGAGCGGCGAAGACGCGGCGGATGTCCGCCAGGATGCGGGTCTTGGGGCCGGTCTCCTCGCCGAGGGCCGTCTCCGCCGCGCTCATGGCCTGGCAGGCCGCTCGTGCCCGCTGCGGCCACAGGCCTCCGGCGAGGTCGGCGACGATGACCAGGGGTTACCAGGTATCGGCGGCGCTGTCCTCCACGGGCATGGCCGGTTCCACGTCCGGCACTTCTTCGTCTCCGCGCTCATCGCGGGGGGCGAGCGTCAAGCAGGTGCAGCTGGTCCTCGGCCACGCCTCGCCCGTCATCACGCTGCGGATCTACGCCCACCTGTGGCCGGGTGAGGAAGACCGCACCCGGTCCGTCATGGACGCCGTGCTCGGCGGACTGCGGACCGGGTGCGGACAGGGAGACACTGCAAGTAAGGAAACCGCAGGTCAAAGGGTATGACCCGCGATCAGGCCTTCTTCGTCTCCCAGAAGATGGCGTCGATCTCGGCGATGAGATCCAGCGCCTTCTGGCCGGTGGCCGGGTCGGTGGAGCCCTTGGCGGCGCTGAGGGCCTTCAGCGTGTCGTTCACCAGCTGGTGCAGCTGGGGGTACTTCTCGAAGTGCGGCGGCTTGAAGTAGTCGCTCCACAGCACCGACACGTGGTGCTTGGCGATCTCGGCCCGCTGCTCCTTGATGACGGTGGCGCGGGCGCGGTAGTGCGGATCGTCGTTGGCCTGGTACTTCTCCTGGATTGCCTTGACGGATTCGGCCTCGATCCGGGCCTGAGCGGGGTCGTAGACGCCGCACGGCAGGTCGCAGTGGGCGCTGACCTTCACCTTCGGGGCGAACAGGCGGGAGAGCATGGAGCCGTCCTTCCTCGTGATCGTCTTCTCTCGGGTGAGACTACTCCGGGAAGGTGCCGATTTCGCGGCGGACCCCGGCCCGGCGGCCGGGCCTAGGACGAAAGTACGAACGTGATACGAACGGGAGATGCGAAGGGAGCCGGCGGGCGTGAGACTGGGTCTTGCCGAGGTGTTCAATCCCTCGATGGTGCCGACGCTGCGCCCCGGCGACCGGATGGTGGTGCTGTACGGCGCCCGCGTGCGGCCGGGTGACGTCGTCGTGGTGCGGCACCCCTTCCAGCACGACCTGCTCATCGTCAAGCGCGCGGCCGAACGGCGCGACGGCGGCTGGTGGGTGCGGGGGGACAACCCGTACGTGCCCAACGACAGCCGGGAGTTCGGCGTGGTGCCCGACGGGCTGGTGGTGGCGCGCGCGGTGCTGCGGCTGCGGGGGCCGCGCGGCGCGGGGGACGGGCTCCCGGGCCCCGGCGCGTCCGGTGCGTCCGGCGTCCCCGGCGGTCAGCGGGCGCGCGTCTCGCCGGCGGCGCTGGTGCGCTGGCTGACCTCGGCCGTCCGGCCGCTCAGCTCCCGCTCGCGGCGCTTGCGCGCCCGGTAGGCGGCGACGTTGGACCGCGTGGCGCAGCGGTCCGAGCAGTAGCGCTTGGACCGGTTCGTCGAGGTGTCGATGTAGGCGTTGCGGCACGGCAGGGCCTCGCAGATGCCGAGCCGGTCCACGCCGAGGTCGGTGAGCTGGAACGCCAGGCCCATGCAGGCGATGGCGGCGTACCCGGCGGTGGCGTTGGAGGGGTGCTCGGCCAGGTGCAGGTGCCAGCGGGGGCGGCCGGCCTCGTCGAGGTAGTCGTGGCCGGAGATCTGAGGGCTGGCCGGGTACTCCAGCAGCAGGGCGTTCAGCAGGTCCACGGCCCGGACCTCGTCGCCCTCGGCCGCGGCGGCGAAGACGGCGCGCAGCCGGGTGCGTACGCCGCGCAGCCGTGCCACGTCCGCGTCGCCCGCCCGCCGGGCCGCCTGCTGGGCCTCGCCGAACAGCGCGCGCACGGCGTCGACCGAGGTGAGGGCGTCGGTGCCGCGCAGCGGCTCCTCGGTGTTCACCAGGCGCACCGCGAGATCTGAGTAATAGGTGAGTTCCACTTGTGTTCCTTACGGGCACAACTCTATAGTCCACACCGTACTGGTAAGGGACGTGGCACGAAGGGATCTCTTACAAGATGGCGCACCCGACGGTGAACTGGCAGGGGTGGCAGGAACGCTGGGACCGGCAGCAGGAGTGGTACCTCCCCGACCGCGAGGAGCGCTTCCGCGTGATGCTCGACGCGGTCGAGGCGCTGGTCGGGGACGAGCCCCGGGTCCTGGACCTGGCCTGCGGCACGGGCAGCATCACCGCCCGGCTGCTGCGCCGCTTCCCGGGCGCGGTGAGCACCGGCGTCGACCTCGACCCGGCGCTGCTGACCATCGCCCGCGGGTCCTTCGAGGGCGAGCCCCGGGCCGGCTTCGTCACCGCCGACCTCACCGATCCGGACTGGACGGCGCGCCTGCCCTACGACTCCTACGACGCCGTGCTCACCGCGACCGCCCTGCACTGGCTGAAGGCGGAGCCGCTGCGCACCCTCTACCGGCAGCTCGCCGGGCTGGTGCGCCCCGGCGGGGTCTTCCTCAACGCCGACCACATGCCGGATCCGGCCACCCCGCGCATCAACGAGGCGGAGCGGGCGTTCTCCCAGGCGCGGCAGGAGCGGGAGAAGGCCGCCGGCGTGCAGGACTGGGAGGACTGGTGGCGCGAGGCCGCCGCCGACCCGGTGCTGGCGGGCCCGGTGGCCGAGCGCTTCGCGATCTTCGGCAGCCCGGCCGACGGCGACCACGCGGACGGCGAGACGCACCCGGTCGCCTGGCACGTCGAGGCCCTGAGGGGGGCGGGCTTCGCGGAGGCCGGCACGGCGTGGGCCTCCCTGACGGACGCCGTGGTCCTGGCGCTGCGCTGAGCCCACCGGCTGCGTGACGCCGCACGCGCCGCACGCGCCGCACGCCGCGACCGGCGGCGTGCGGCGGGCCGCCCGGCGCCCCGCCCCTCCGCGCTGGTGGACCTCGTCATCGGCCCTGATCGCGCTCTTCCGCCGCGCTCACCCCGCCCCGGCGGGGAAGCGGCCGGGGCGGGGCGCCGGCGCCGGGCGGTGCCAGGACCCCGCCCCGGATCAGGCGCGTGCGACGCCGGCCGTGCGGGCCGCCTCGGCCACGGCCGCCGCGACCGCCGGGGCGACGCGGGCGTCGAACGGCGAGGGGATGATCCGCGACGGGCTCAGCTCGTCGACGACCACGCCCGCCAGGGCCTCGGCCGCCGCCAGCTTCATCGACTCCGTGATCCGCGAGGCCCGCACCCGCAGCGCGCCGGAGAAGATGCCGGGGAAGGCGAGCACGTTGTTGATCTGGTTCGGGAAGTCGCTGCGCCCGGTGGCGACCACCGAGGCGTGGCGGTGGGCGACCTCCGGGTGGATCTCCGGGTCCGGGTTGGCCATGGCGAAGACGAACGCCCCGTTCGCCATGGTGGCCACCGCCTCCTCCGGCACGGTGCCGCCGCTGACGCCGACGAAGACGTCCGCGCCCGCCAGCGCCGCCGTGAGAGGCCCGGCCAGCCCGCCCGGGTTGGTGATCCGCGCCAGCTCCCGCTTCACCTCGGTGAGGTCCTCGCGGTCCTCCGAGACCACGCCCCGGCGGTCGCAGACCACCACGTCGCGGACCCCGGCCCCCAGCAGGATCTTGGCGATGGCCACGCCCGCCGCCCCCGCGCCGGAGATCACCACCCGCAGCCCGGTCATGTCGCGCCCGGTCAGCCGGGCGGCGTTGGTCAGCGCGGCCAGCGTCACCACGGCCGTGCCGTGCTGGTCGTCGTGGAAGACGGGGATGTCGACCCGGTCCTGGAGCCGCCGCTCGATCTCGAAGCAGCGGGGCGCCGAGATGTCCTCCAGGTTGATGCCGCCGAAGGAGGGCGCGAGCCGCGCGACCGTCTCCACGATCTCGTCGGCGTCGCGGCAGTCCAGGGCGACCGGCACCGCGTCCACGCCGCCGAACTGCTTGAAGAGGATCGCCTTGCCCTCCATCACCGGCAGCGAGGCCTCGGGCCCGATGTCGCCCAGGCCGAGCACCGCGCTGCCGTCGGTGACGACCGCGACCACCTGGGAGCGCCAGGTGTACTCGTGGACCAGCTCCGGGCGTTCGGCGATGGCCGCGCAGACCCGGGCGACGCCGGGCGTGTAGGCGAGGGACAGGTCGTCGGCGTCGCGCACCGGAACCGTGGCGCGGACGGCGAGCTTGCCGCCGCGGTGGAGGGCGAACGCCGGGTCGAGACCGGCGTTCAGCTCCGCCTCCGCGTCCGTATCCGGGCCGACGCGTGGATTGACGATCTCCGAAGTCACTGCGATGTACCCCATTCCTTGCGTAACGCGAATGCGCGAGATGCGCGAGATGCGCGAGATGCGCGAGATGCGTGGTCAGTGATCCGCGCTGGATCCGTGCTGCCGCGTCCGCGAGGGTGGAGCGGACGCCGGGCGCGCCCGCACGCGCGCCCAGGTCCCCGGGTGAGGGATGTGACAAGACGGTTCTATCGGATGGAGCGGGCGTCACACGAGTGCTTTCCGTGACAGAGGGGAGCCCCAATATTCGGCCGGGAACCACAAGAGCACTACCTGCGCTCAAGTGATACTTCAGCGAAACTCTCGCACCGGCGCGTGACGCATCTCTCAGCGGCGTCACAGCGGGCGTCCGCGAGGCGGGAGTTCATCACTTCCGGTGACCGGGGCGTGGTGTCCGTTATCCGATCTTGACGTACGAGGGCCTCGGGAAGGGTGCGACGGATGGCAGGATGCCCTCCGTCGCACTCTCGAAGAACTTTCGGGGACCTTCGAACGACGCAACGACGTCGTGACACCCAATGACGCGTGCCCGGCCCCCGCCCCGGATGCTCCCCACCCCTGGAGGACCACGCCATGACCGCCCGCACCACCCCGCGCCGCCCCCGGCTGGCAGCCGTCGGAGCCCTCATAGCCGCCGGTGCGCTGCTCCTCGGCGCGTGCGGCGACCAGACCGATGACGGGGAGTCCGGCGACAGCGGCGGCACCGGCGGGGGCGCGTCCGAGGAGACGCAGGACGCGCAGTCCGATCTGCACGCCATGCTGCCGCAGGAGATCCAGGACGCGGGCGAGATCGTGGTGGGCTCCGACATCGCCTACCCGCCGATCGAGTTCATCGACGAGAACGACGAGATCGCCGGCATCGACCCGGACATCGGGGAGGCGCTGGGCGAGGTGCTCGGCGTCGACTTCACCTTCGAGAACGGCACCTTCGACGGCCTGATCCTCGGCATGAACAACGGCCGCTACGACATCATCATGTCGGCGATGACCGATACCAAGGAGCGCCAGGAGGGCGCCAGCGCGGACGCCGGAGGCGGTGGCGCGGACTTCGTCAACTACTTCCAGGCCGGCTCCGCCATCCTCGTGGCCAAGGGCAACCCCGAGGGCGTCCAGGGCGTGGACGACCTGTGCGGCCTGACCGTCGCCGCTCAGCAGGGCACCGCCAACGAGGCGCTGGTGGAGGAGCAGCAGGACGCCTGCGACGAGCCGATCGATCCGGTCATCAACGAGGTCGACACCGACTCGATCACCGCGCTGCAGAACGGCCGGGCCGACGCCGTCATCACCGACTACCCGGTCGCCCTCTACAACGAGCTGACGGCCGGGGACGGCGAGCTGTTCGAGGTGGTCGGCGACCAGATCGACGCGGCCCCGTACGGCATCGCCGTGCCCAAGGACCAGACGGAGCTGAGCGACGCCCTCCAGGCGGCGGTCCAGGAGATCATGGACAACGGCACCTACGCGGAGATCCTCCAGGAGTGGAACGCCGAGACCGGCGCCATCGACGAGGCGACCGTCAACGCCGGTACCTGAGCGACGGCGCAGAGGGGGCGTTCCCGTGTCAGACACCGCATCACCTCGCGACCAGAGCCGGATCCCGGACAAGCCGGTGCCACCCGAGGCGATCAAGGCAATACCGGTGCGCCACTACGGCCGCTGGCTCGGCGCCGCCGTCGTCATCGCCCTTCTCGCGATGCTCGTGTGGGCGTTCGCAGGCGCCGACATCAACTGGGGCGTCGTCGGGGAGTACCTGGACCGCGGCACCATCGTCGAGGGCGCGCTGAAGACGCTGTGGATCAGCGTGCTGTCGATGCTGCTCGGCCTGGTCCTGGGCCTCCTGCTGGCCGTGATGCGGCTGTCGAAGAACCCGGTGCTGGCCAGCGTGTCCTGGGCGTACATCTGGTTCTTCCGCGGCACTCCGGTGCTGGTGCAGCTCTTCCTCTGGTTCAACCTGTCGTTCGTCTTCGAGACAGTCAATCTCGGCTTCTACAAGGACGAGATGAACGACTTCATGACCCCGTTCCTCGCCGCCCTCCTGGGGCTCGGGCTCAACGAGGCGGCATACATGGCGGAGATCGCCCGCGCCGGGATCCTGTCGGTGGACTCCGGGCAGACGGAGGCGGCGCAGGCGCTCGGCATGAACGGCTCGAAGACGATGCGGCGCATCGTGCTGCCGCAGGCGATGCGGGTCATCATCCCGCCGACGGGTAACGAGTTCATCAACATGCTGAAGACGTCCTCGCTCGCCTACGCCATCCAGTACGGCGAGCTGTTCCAGGCCGGGCGCACCATCTACTCCCGCAACCTCGCGGTGATGGAGCTGCTGATCGTGGTGAGCGCCTGGTACCTGCTGCTGACCACGGTCTTCAGCATCGGCCAGTACTACCTGGAGCGGTACTACGCCAAGGGCGTGGACCGAACGCCGCCGCCCACCCCGCTTCAGCGGGTCCGGGCGCAGCTCACGCACTTCCGTGTCCGCAGCGAGGTGGGCCGATGACCGCCACTACCAAGACCTCCCCGCAGCCGATGGTCAAGGCCGAGCGGGTCCACAAGTCCTTCGGCCTCGTCGAGGTGCTGCGCGGCATCGACCTGGAGGTCCAGCCCGGCGAGGTGTTCTGCGTCGTCGGCCCCTCCGGCTCGGGCAAGTCGACCTTCCTGCGGTGCATCAACCACCTGGAGAAGATCAACGCCGGGCGGCTGTATGTCGACGGCCACCTCGTCGGCTACCGGCAGAAGGGCGACAAGCTCTACGAGATGCGGGAGCGCGAGGTCGCCGAGCAGCGCCGCGACATCGGCATGGTCTTCCAGCGCTTCAACCTCTTCCCGCACATGACCGCCGCCGAGAACGTCATGGAGGCGCCGGTCCAGGTCAAGGGCCTGCGCAGGGCCCAGGCCCGGGAACTGGCCCAGCGGCTGCTGGACCGCGTGGGCCTCGCCGACCGCGCCGGCCACTACCCCGCGCAGCTCTCCGGCGGCCAGCAGCAGCGGGTCGCGATCGCCCGCGCGCTCGCCATGGAGCCCAAGCTGATGCTCTTCGACGAGCCCACCTCCGCCCTCGACCCCGAGCTCGTCGGCGAGGTCCTCGACGTGATGCGGGGACTGGCCGAGGAGGGCATGACCATGATCGTCGTCACCCACGAGATGGGCTTCGCCCGCGAGGTCGGCGACTCCCTCGTCTTCATGGACGAGGGCGTGGTCGTCGAGTCGGGCCACCCCAGGGAGGTCCTGACCAACCCGCGCCACGAGCGGACCCGGGCGTTCCTGTCGAAGGTGCTGTAGGCGTTACGCCGCTACAGCCGCCGCGCCCACGCCTCCAGCGGAGGGGAGCCGCCGGCCGGGGCGAGCTGCCCGGCCTTGCTCCAGCCCCAGGAGTGGAACGCCGCCAGCGCGGCGGCGTCGCCCGGCTCCAGCACGGCGATCGCCAGCGAGGCGTCGCTGCGCGTCAGCAGCTCCCGCAGCATCCGGCTCGCCACCTGCTCGCGCCGCCGCCGCGGCGCCACCAGCAGCCCGGCGACGGCGAAGATCTGGCGGCTGGCGGTCAGCTCGCGCACCTCGGCGGGCACGTCGGTGAAGCCCTGCCACCACGGGCCGCCCCGGTCGGCGCGGAAGCCGTAGGCGTACCCCGCCAGCGCGGGGTCGGCCGCGACCACCATGTCGAAGCCGGGCTGCTGCACGTCGTGGTCGACGAAGCGGCGCGTGAACTCCTGCGCCGTTTCGCGCGTCGCCTCGGCGGCGTACAGATCGGCGATGTCCGCGCGCTCCGTCTCCGCCTGCCAGCGGCTGAGCCGACGCAGAAACACCATGCCCATGGCTGCTCCCTCCCCGCTGTTCCGCCAATCGTGTCACCCCGCGGCCTGTTCCGGAACGGCCGACGAACGAGCTAGCGTGTGGATCATGTTCGCCGCCTACGCCGCCAGCATCGACCGGGACCAGCCGCTCAACGGGCTCATGCTGGGAGAGCGCCCCGAGCCGGAGGCCCCGCCGAACTGGACCGTCGTCCACGTCCGGGCGGCCTCTCTCAACCACCACGACCTGTGGTCGCTGCGCGGCGTGGGGCTCGGCGAGGAGCAGCTCCCGATGATCCTGGGCTGCGACGCCGCCGGGGTGGACGCCGACGGCAACGAGGTGGTGGTCCACTCCGTCATCGGCGCCACCGGCCACGGCGTGGGCCCGCGCGAGCGGCGTTCCCTGCTGAGCGAGCGGTACCAGGGCTCCTTCGCAGAGCGGCTGGCGGTGCCGCAGTGGAACGTGCTGCCCAAGCCGAAGGAGCTGTCCTTCGCCGAGGCGGCCTGCCTGCCGACGGCCTGGCTCACGGCCTACCGGATGCTCTTCACCTGTGCCGAGGCGAGGCCAGGCGACACCGTGCTGGTGCAGGGCGCGGGCGGCGGCGTCGCCACCGCCGCGATCGTGCTGGGCGCGGCGGCCGGGCTGCGGGTGTACGCCACGAGCCGGGACGAGGCCAAGCGGACGCGGGCCGTGGAGCTGGGCGCCGAGGCGGCGTTCGAGCCGGGCGCGCGGCTGCCGCGCCGGGTCGACGCGGTCATGGAGACGGTGGGCGCCGCCACCTGGTCCCACTCGGTCCAGTCGCTGCGCGCCGGCGGCACACTGGTCATCTCCGGCGCCACCTCGGGCCAGAACCCGCCGGCCGGCGAGCTGAACCGCCTCTTCTTCCTGGAGCTGAGGGTCGTCGGCTGCACCATGGGCACGAAGGAGGAACTGGCCTCGCTGCTGAGCTTCTGCGCGGCGAAGGACGTGCGGCCGGTGATCGACTCCGCGCTGCCGCTGGACCGGGCCCGCGCCGGGTTCGAGCGCATGGAGCGCGGCGAGATGTTCGGGAAGATCGTCTTCACTCTCTAGCCGCCGACGGTCCATGGGCCGCAGGGCCGCAGGGCCGCAGGGCCGCAGGGCGGCGGGGCCCGGACCGCCCGGCCCCACCTGGCCGGGCGGGGGCCTCAGCCGTGCGGCGAGCGCAGCAGCGCCACGAGGTGCGCGGCGGTCTCCGACAGGGCGCGGCGCGCCTCCCGGAGCTGGTCCTGGGTGACGCCGTGGTCGCGCGCGGCGTCCCGCACGTCGTCGCGCAGCTTGTCCAGCAGGCGCTGCAGCTCCCGCTCGGGATCGGTCACCGGCTCCTCCGGCTCGTCGTCCCGAACGGGCCAGGGCGCGCCGGGGCGGTCCCTGAAGCGGCCGAAGCCGCCGAACTCGCGGCCGAGGCCCTCGAGTCCCTCCCGGACCGCGCCGGACCAGTCGCCCGCCGCGGTGTGGGACTGGACGCGCTCCTGGATGCGGCGGGCGGCCTCCTCGAAGTGCGTGCGGGCCTCCTCCCGGGCCTGCCGCACGTCCTCCTGCGCCTGCTCCCGGGCCTGCCGCGCCTCCCGGCGGGCGCGGCGGGACTCCTCCCGGGCGCGGCGCGCCTCGGCCTGCCATGCCGCCTTGTCGGCGGCCCGGTACCGGGGCGCCTGCGTGGCGTGCGGCTGCGCGTTGTGGGCCTGGGCGGTGGCCTCGCGGATCTCCTCGCGGAGGTTGCGGGCGGAGCCGCTGACGTCCTCCCTGATCTCCGCCGCGAGGGCGGCCAGGGAGTCGCGGATCTCCCGCTCGAGCTCGGTCAGCTCCTCCTCGCGGGCGACGAGCTCCCGCTCGCCCTCCTCGGTGAGCGAGTACACCTTGCGCCCGCCCTCCACCAGATGCCTGACCAGGCCCTCGGTCTCCAGCTTGGCCAGGCGCGGGTAGACCGTGCCGGCGGAGGGGGCGTACAGGCCCTGGAAGCGCTCCTCCAGCAGCCGGATCACCTCGTACCCGTGGCGGGGGGACTCGGCGAGCAGCTTCAGCAGGTAGAGACGGAGCCGGCCGTGGGCGAAGACGGGGGGCATGTCACACGTCCTTCCGCGCCGCCGTGGCGGCGGCCTCGGGGGCGTCCTCGGTGCGGGGGCGGCGCAGCACCGCGATGGAGCCGGAGACCGTGGAGCAGTGCACCGTGCCGGCCCCCGAACCGAGCGTGCCCGCGAGTTGTTTGGCCCCCCATTCGCCCAGCACCCCGAGCTCCGCGAAGGAGGAGGAGATGGCGCCGCTGGCCGTGGTCGCGCTGACCTTGGCGCCGACGTCGTCGGGCAGGCGTATCGCGAGCTGGCCGGAGACGGTGTTCATCGCGACGTCGCGGGGCTCCTCGCAGGGCGCCAGGTCGACCACCATGTCGCCGCTGACCGTGTCGGCCCTGACCGCCGGGCTGCCGCTGTCGACGACCGTGAGGCTGCCCGAGACGGAGTTGAACCGCAGCGGGCCGCCGAGGTCCTGGGCCTCGATGTCGCCGGAGACGGTGTCGGCGTGGATCCGGCCGGTCAGGCCGACGAGGGTGGCGCCGCCGCTGATGCCCCGCATCTTCGTGGGCCCGGTGACGCCGCTGACGACCGCCGTGGCGCCGACCACCCCGACGGTGAGCCGCACCTCGGCGGGCACGGAGACCGAGACCACCGCGCGCCGCTTCCAGCCCTTGCGGTTGAGCCATTTCAGGAAGCCCTGCCAGGGCAGGTCGTCGTACGCCACGACCAGCTCCTCGCCGGTGAGCGTCACCTTCAGCGGCGGGCCCTCCACCTCGCTGACCTCGACCCGGGTCGTGGCGTCCTCGGTGCCCACCACGTTGACCGTCCCGTTGACGACGCGGATGTGCAGCTCCTTCAGGGGCTGCTCGTCGAAGGTGAGGGTCTGCGCGTGGTCGACGGACCACTCGGATGCAAGCGCCACGGGACCTCCCCGGTCGGGCTCGGACAGCAGGAGGACACCAAGAGGTATATCGCGTCCTCTCCCGAAGACACGATATATCGCGTGACGCGCAAATCAAAGCCCCAACTCGTCACCCAGGTCGTCGTCCTCGTCGTCCAGGCGGGCCAGCCAGGTCGCCAGCCGCTCCACCGGCACCTCGAAGTCCGGGTTGAGATCGACGAAGGTCCGCAGCTGCTCGGCCAGCCAGCCCAGGCTGACCTCCTCCTCGCCGCGCCTGCGCGCCAGCTCTTCGATTCCGCGATCGGTGAAGTACACGTCCTGCTCCGGGGATAGGGGAGACGGCCAGGATAGGCACCCGTCGTGGCCGATGTCGTAGCCGACCGTTACGCTGCATCCACCACGCAACCGACTAGCGACGGGGGGTCGTCATGAGCAGTGGAGTCGCCCTGGTGCACCTGCCCGACGGCACGCCCGTGTGGGCGCGGATCTCCGACGTCGAGCAGCTGGCGCGGCCGGGTGAGCACCCCGGCGAGCACCCCGGCGAACACGCGGGGGAGCGGCCGGGGGAGCGCCCGCCGGACGCGCCCCCCCGGGCGCCGGCGCAGCGGCGTTCGAGCTACGCCGACACCGGGCTCGGCGACCAGCTCGCCACGCGCGTGGAGAGCCTCAAGAGCCTCATCACCGGCGTGGCCGCCTCCGTCGCCGCCGGGGCGCGCGCCGCCCGGCCCGACGAGATCAGCGTCAGCTTCGGCATCGAGCTGACCGCGCGCGCCGGCAAGGTCGTCGGGCTGCTCGCGGACGGCGAGGCGAAGGGGGCTATCACGGTCACGCTCACCTGGCAGGGGGCACCGCCGGAGGACGTGGGGCAGGCGGGATGACATGGGAGGGCACCGGGGGCGCACGGACCTGGGACGCGGACCCCTTTGAGACCCTCGCGCCGCTCGCCGCCGCCACCACCGTGCGCATCCATCCGCCGTCCACCGGGTATGACGGTGGCGAGCCCGGTTCACGCCCCTGGGGGAGCGGCTTCTTCGTGGCTCCGGGATGGGTGCTCACCTGCGCCCACGTGGCACTTCGCGGGGGAACGGCCGAGGGAGGAAAGCGCGAAGTGGGGCTGAGCTTCGGTGACATCGGCGTCGCCCGGCGGCACGTGCGCGGCGTCGTGGAGTGGGCCCACCCCCGGCAGCGCCCCGCCGACGGCCGCTGGCCCGCCCCCGACCTGGCGCTGATCCGCCTGCTGGAGCCCGTCGCCCACGACTGCGTCTGGCTCACCGAGCGCACCCGCTCCGTCTTCACCCCGGGCACCGTCGCGTTCTTCGGCTGCACCGAGGAGGACGGCCGGATCGAGCGCATCAGCGGCCGGTGCACCATCCTCGGCGAGCTCGGCACCGGCGGCGAGCTGAAGCTGGGCAACCAGGACGAGATCCCCGAGGGCGCCTCCGGCGGCCCCATGGTGGACCTGGAGCACGGCGAGGTCATCGGCGTCATAAAGGCCCGCCGCACCGAGGGGCGGGACGGCGGGCTCGGCCTGTCCGTGCTGCAGTTAAGGCGGCTGCCGCCGCCCGGGGAGCCCCTCGTGGACGAGCGCCACGACACCTACCACCGGGTGCTCCAGGCCCACGACCGGTACCACCGCGACCGGCACCGCGACACCAGCCAGCTCGACGAGAGCTGGACCGACGCGCAGACCCTGCTGCCGGCCGCCGCCCGCCGCGCCCTGACGCCGGGCCAGCGCGCCGAGCTGCTGGGCATGCTGGCCGAGCTGCCGCCCCCGGCCAGCACGCGGGCGCTGGGCGGGATGCTCACCGAACTGCGCGGGCGCCCCTTCTCCGGCTCGCTGCCCGCCCCGCGCGGCTGGCGGGACGGGCTCGGCCTGCTGTACGACCTCGGCCCCGGCCGCAGCGAGCTGGAGACGGTGCTGCGGTACGCCGTGTACGCCGCCACCGCCGACCACCCCTACCCGGCGGCGCCCGGCACGGAGGACCGGCTGCTGGAGTGGGCCCACCGCACCGCCCGCGAGCGGGTGCTGCCGCCGTACGTGCGCAGCACCCTCTTCGAGGAGCAGCACGCCCGGGACCGCGCCCGCCTCAGCCTGCGCGGCGCCGGCGTTCCCGCCGCGGTGTCCGGGGCCGCCGGCCCGGCCGGAATCGCCCACCCCAACGCCGACGCCAGCGCCGACGCCAGCGCCCACGCCGACGCCGGCGCCCACCCGGCCGCGACCGGGCCCACGCCCGTCGACGCCGCCGGGCCGCCGCCGTTCGTGCTGCTGGAGATCACCCCCCACGCCTGGGAGCCCAGCCGCTACGACTGGCTGGTCTACGCCCCCCTGCCCACCGGCGACCTCGTCCCCGTCGACGCCGACTCCGGCGCGACGGGGTACGACCAGCCCCCGCCGAGGCTGCGCGCGGCGCTGGCCGAGGCGTTCCGCCGCTGCGACGAGGCCGGCCGCCCGGTGATGGTCCAGGCCGCGCTGCCCTACGCGTGGCTGCACCTGCCCGTGGACGAGTGGCACGTCTCCGGCGAGGCGGGCGCCCGGCTCGGCGAGCAGCGGCCTGTCGTGGTGCGCTGCACCGACCCCGACCCGGGCGAGCGGGACGACGAGCCGCTGCGGGCCCGCCGCCTCGCCCGCTGGAAGGAGCTCCACGCCGGGCCGATGACGCCGCTCGTCCTGGACTGCCTCTCGGGCCACCCGCGCCCGCTGCCCGAGGTCGAGGCGCTGGCCGCCCACGATCTTGACGCGCTCCCGGTGCTCTGCCGCACGGGCCCCGACGGCGGCCAGGACTCCACCGCCATGTACCGGGTGATGGACGGCGGCCACGCCATGGTGCTGTGGCGCCGCGGCCCTGCCGCCCAGGAGCCGGGCTGCGGCGAGTTCCACCGCGGCGTGACGCGCACCGTCTCCGACGCCGGGCGCGGTGGCGCGCTGCCCGAGGCGCTGCGGCGGCTGCGCGCGGAGGTCGGCGGCGGCACGCCCGAGGCGTACTGGTCCGACGGCCTCGCCCTCCTCTACAGCGACCCCGGCGTTCCGCTCCCCGGGGCCGACGACCTCCTTGAGGGGCTGTGACGGCCATGACGGTGAGTCAACTCTTCTGCGCCGCACGCCCGGCCGATACGGTCTCGAACAAGCGACGAGGAGCAAGCTGTGTCTGACCCTGACCAGAATCCCGACGGGCCCGACGGGAGCGAGGAGCCGGGCGCGCGCGAGTGGCTGATATACCGGGGTGCCGGCGAGCCGCACGACGGCATCCGGGCCCTGCCCAAGCCGCCGCCGTGGCGCGACTTCGACGGCGGCCCGCTGGTGGCGCCCGCGCCCGAGACCGACTCCACTTCCACCCGCCGCCTCGGGGCGTTCAGGCACATGGCCGAGATGCACCGGCCCAGCCCGGAGGAGCTGGAGATCATCAACGCCGCGCTCTACCTGCGCCGCCCGCTGCTGGTCACCGGCAGCCCCGGCACCGGCAAGTCCACCCTCGCCCACGCCGTCGCACACGAGCTGCGTCTCGGCCGGGTGCTGCACTGGCCCATCGTCTCCCGCACCACCCTCGGCGAGGGCCTGTACCACTACGACGCCATCGCCCGGCTGCAGGACACCCAGATCGCGGCCAGCAGCCGCGCCGCCGGCGTCCCGGCCCAGGTGGCGCCCGCCGGGCCGGCCGGCGGCATCGGCAGCTACCTGCGGCTCGGCCCGCTGGGCACCGCGCTGCTGCCCACCGCCATCCCCCGCGTGCTGCTGATCGACGAGCTCGACAAGAGCGACATCGACCTCCCCAACGACCTGCTGAACGTGCTGGAGGAGGGCGAGTTCACCATCCCCGAGCTGGAGCGCATCGCCGAGCGGGAGCGCGAGGTCGACGTCCTCACCCACGACGGGCAGCAGGTCACCATCAGGGACGGCCGGGTGCGCTGCCGCGCCTTCCCCTTCGTGGTCCTGACCAGCAACGGCGAGCGCGACTTCCCCGCCCCGCTGCTGCGCCGCTGCATCCACCTGGAGCTCGGCAGGCCCGACCACGAGCGGCTGGCCACCGTGGTCCGCGCCCACCTGGGCGAGGAGCTGGCGCGGGTGGGTGACGACCTCATCGCCCGCTTCCTGGAGCGCTCGCGAACCGAGCAGCTCGCCACCGACCAGCTCCTGAACGCCATCTACCTCACCCACCACGCCGAGCCGCTCACCCGCGACCGCCTCGCCGACATGCTCATCCAGCGCCTCGACCGCCCCAGGTAGGCCCGCCATGTGCGCCATGTCCGGCTCAGCCGGCGCCGCAGACGCCGCCGGCCCGCGCCGCCCCGACCAGCCCGCCGCCACGGACGGGCTCCCCGGGCTGATCCGCGCGCTGCGCGGCGCGGGCCTCGACCCGGACTGGGCCGGGCTCGCCGACGCTCTGTGGCTCGCGCAGTTCTCGCGGCCCCCTGCCGGGCCGGACGCGGCGGCCGGGCCCGGCCGGGCCGCCGGGCGGGACGGCGACGCGCCGCCCGCCGACGCACGAGCCGAGCCCTCGGGCCGGACCGGGCGGCGGGCGACCCCCGCGGGCGGCGCGGCCGACGCCGAGGAGCGGACCGGCGCCGAGGGCACGCGGCCCGGCCGGGCCCCCCGCCCCGGCGACGAGACCGTGGCGCTGTACGCCGACCCCGCCGGCTCCGGCGACGCCCTCCCCCAGACACTCGCGGGCCCGGGAGGCGCCCCCATGGCGCTGCCCGACGACGCCCTGCGCGTCGGCGTACCCGAGGCCCGCGCCCTGCCGGGCCTGCTGGAACTGGAGCGCGCCCTGCGGCCGTTGCAGCGCTACCGCCCGCCCACCCGGCCGCCGCGCGGCTCCCACGGGCGGCTCGACGAGCGCGCGACCGTGGAGCGCACCGCCCGCGCGGGCGGCCTGCTGCTGCCCGCCTTCCACGAGGTCGAGCGCGGCCACGTCGAGCTCCAGCTCCTGATGGACGCCGCCCCCGCCATGCGGGTGTGGCAGCGGATGCTCGCCGAGCTCACCGAGGTCTTCGCCCGGCTCGGCGCCTTCCGCGACATCCAGGTGCACTACCTTCACTCCTCGCCCGACGGCACCCCCGCGATCGCCCGCCGCTTCGAGCGCGGCGAGCCGCGGGAGGGCGAACGCGGCGACGGGCCCGGCGTCGACGGCGGCGCCGCGCTGCGCCCGGTCCGCCAGCTCATCGACCCCACCGGCCGCCGCCTGACCGTTGTCGTCAGCGACTGCGCCGGGCCGCTGTGGCGCAGCGGCGCCGCCCACCGGCTGCTGGCCCGCCTCGCCCGGCACGCCCAGGTCGCCGTCGTGCAGCCGCTGCCGCAACGCCTGTGGTCCCGCACCCGGCTGCCCGTCTCGCACGGCACGCTGCTGCGGGAGGAGGGCCCCGCGGGCTCCGCCCGGCTGCGGTTCGACGCCGCCGACCCGCGCCGGCCCGCCGCCGGCCCGGGCGGCGCCGTGCCCGTGCCCGTGCTGCCGCCCACCGCCGCCGCGCTCGGCGCCTGGGCCGGGCTGCTGGCGGGGCCCGGCTCCGGCTCGGTGCGCGCCGCCGTGGGCTGGGCCCGGCCCGACCAGCCCCCCGCCGCACCCGCCCGCCACCACCGCGCCCCGGCGCGCAGCGCCGCCGAGCAGCTGGCCCGCTTCCGCGCCACGGCCTCGCCCGGCGCCGTCCGCCTGGCCGAATACCTGTCGGCCGCGCCGCTGTTCCTGCCGGTCATGCAGCTCATCCAGCGCACCATGCTGCCGGACTCCGGCCCCGCCGAGCTGTCGGAGGTGCTGCTCAGCGGCCTGCTGCGCCGCCGGGAGAGCACCGACGGCCGCTGGTACGAGTTCGCCGAGGGCGTGCACGACGAGCTGCTGGCCGCGCTGGGCCAGGACGAGGCGTTGCTGGTGCTCAAGCACTGCTCGGGCTACGTCGAGCGGCGCTTCGGCAAGGCCGGTCCCAACTTCCCCGCCCTGGCCCTGGCCCAGCTCACCGGCGGCCAGCAGGGCACGCCCCCGCCCCCCGGGCGGGACGCCGGTCCCCACCCCGCCCCGGGTCCTGACGCGGGCTCCGAACCCGACGCCGACGCCGGCAGGAGAACCGGCGCCGGCGCCGACGCCGACGCGGGGCGGGCGCGCCGGCGGCGCAGCGCCCTCCAGCCCTTCGCCGAGGTCGCCGCGAAGGTGCTGCGGCGCTTCCTCGCCGAGCTGCCCCCGCCGGTCCGATCCGCCCCCGACGCGCCCGGCGCGGACCGGGACGCCCTGCCCGCCGAGGAGGCCGTCGCCCGCGCCCGCGCGCTGGCCGCCCGCTTCGAGACCGACGGCCGCGTCCGGCACCTGATGGCCGCCGCCGGGCTGCTGCGCGAGGCCACCTCGGCCCGCCGGGTCCTCGGCCACGGCGCCGACCGCGAGCTGTGGAGCGAGCTGGCCGAGCTGCTGCTGCGCCTGTGGGAGGCACAGCGCGAGGCCGAGCTGCTGCGCGAGGCCCGGCAGACGGCCGAGGTCGCCGCCGCGCCGCCCGGCTCGGTGCGCTCGCGCACCGTGCTCGCCCGCGTCCTCACCGCCCAGGCCGGGGAACGCCGGGCCGGCGGCGACCCGAAGGGCGCGCTGGAGCTGTGGCGGCTGGCCGACCGGGAGTTCGCCGCCGTCTGCGCCACCCCCGGCCTCGGCGCCCGCGAGGCCCTCGGCCCCGCCCTGGAGCGGGTCCGGGTGCTGGAGAAGCAGTGGCTGCTCGGCGGCGACGCCGGGCTGCTGCAGGAGAGCGTCGGCATGCTGGAGGCCATCGCCGACGCCTGGCCCGAGGGCCGGCCCATCCCCAGCGGCCTGCCGCTGGCCCACGGCCGAGCCCTGCTGCGGCTGGCGGGCGCCGAGCCCGACGCCGAGCGGGCCCGGGTCAACGCCGAGCAGGCCGCCGCCTCCCTGGCCCTCGGCTGCCAGGCCCTGCTCGCCGAGTCCGCCCCGCCCGCCGTCGCCGTGCGGGCGATGCTCGACCAGGTCGACGCCCTGCTCCTGACCCAGCGCGACTGGCAGCGGGCGAGCGAGGTCATCGCAGAGGCCCGCGAGCTGGCCGACGAGGCCGAGCTGGACTCCGAGCTGTACGGCACCTGCCTCGTCCGCGCCGGCCGGTGGCACGCCCGCCGGTTCGCCGAGGAGAGCGACCCGGCCGACCTGGTCGAGGCCGCCCAGCGGTTCGCCGGGGCCAGCCGGCTGGTGCCCCGCGACCGGCCCGAGTACGGCGAGCTGCTCGAGGAGTGGGGCGCCGTCCTGCTGCGCCGGGCCCAGCTCGCCCTCGGCGAGCCGTTCATCGCCCAGGCCGTGCGCGTGCTGCGGGACTGCCGGATGGAGACCCCGGCGGGCGACCCCCGGCTGCCGGAACGCCTGCTGCTGCTCGGCCGCGCCCTGGCCGCCCGCTACCGGCAGGCGCGCGATCTGGTCGATCTGCGGGAGGCCGAGCACCTGTTCACCGGCGCCGCGCGCGGCGCGCGGGACCCGATGACCAGGGCCTGGGCCTGGTTCGAGCTGGGCGAGACCCACCATCGCGCCCACACCCACACCCAGCGGCCGGAACGCCTGGAGCTGGCGGCCGAGGCGTACCGCCAGGCCGCCGCCGCGGCCGAGGAGGCGGGGCAGGCCACGCCAGACCCGGCCGAGACGCTGCGGCTGGCGGCGTCCGCGCTGCACCAGCGGGGCGTCGTCTACCAGGCGGCCCGCCGCCCGCTGGCCGCCGAGGACTCCTACCGGGCCGCGCAGGACCGGTGGCGCCGCCTGGCCGAGGCCGGCGCCGGCGCTGGCACGGCCACCGGCGCCGACGGCGACGACAGCGACGACGGCGAGGAGCCGGGCCGGGAGACCGCCGCCCGCCTGGCCGAGCTGCGCCGCGACCAGCCCTGACGGCCCGTCCCGGCCGGCCCGCGCCCAGCCGCGCCGCACCAGCCCGCCCCGCCTGGCTGGTTACGGCGGGTCGCCCAACGCCCGCCGAGCGCCGCAGGTTTCCTGCGGCGGCTGGGCGGGAATCTCCGAGTGGCCCTGTCGCGAGCAGGTCGTGAGGAGGAAGCATGACACCCTGCCCACGGGACGCGGCCAGGGACGCTCCCCCCACCGGGGAGGGATTCGCCGCTCCCCGGGAGCCGCTGCCCGATCTGCTCGGCCTCAGCCTGGCGGAGCTGCGCAGGCTCGACCACCCGGTGCTCAACGAGATCCTCGACGAGCTGCGCGACCGGATGGTCCGCCCGGGGGAGACCCTGTGGAATTTCCAACAGGCGTGGTGACGGCGTGCCTGTCCCGTTCCGGCAGTTCATCGTCAAGGTCAACAGCCGCTGCAATCTCGCATGTACGTACTGCTACATGTATTTCGCGGCGGACCAGGGCTGGCGCCGGCAGCCGGTCGCCGCGAGCCCGCGGATGCTGCGCCACACCGCCCGGCGCATCGGCGAGCACGCCGCCGCCCACCGGCTGCCCGCCGTCTCCGTCGTGCTGCACGGCGGCGAGCCGCTGCTCACCGACCCCGAGGTGCTGGGCGGCTTCGTACGCCAGGTCCGCGAGCGCGTGCCCCCCGGCTGCGCCGTGCGCGCCACGCTCCAGACCAACGGCGTGCTGCTGACCGAGGAGAAGCTGCACGCGCTCGCCGCCCACGGCATCGCCGTCGGCCTCAGCCTCGACGGCGGCCTGGCCCGCCACAACGCGCAGCGCGTGGACCACGCCGGGCGGCCCGCCTGGGACGGCATCCGGCGCGCCGCCCGCCTGCTGGCCGAGCCCCGGCACCGCGCGGCGTACTCCGGCGTGCTGTGCGTCGTCGACCCCGCGACCGATCCGGTCGAGCTGTACGAGTCGCTGCTCCTCCTCGACCCGCCCGGCGTCGAGTTCATCCTGCCGCACGGCAACTGGACCAGCCCGCCGCCCGGCCTGACCGGCGGCGACCCGGCCGCCTCGGCCGGCCGCCCCACCCCGTACGGCGACTGGCTGTGCGCCGTCTTCGACCGCTGGTGGCACGACGACCGCCGCAGGGTCGGCGTCCGCCTCTTCCGGGAGTGCGTCGCCCTGCTGCTGGGCCTGCCCGGCGCCGTCGAGACCCTCGGGCTCCAGGCGTTCACCGCCGTGGTCGTCGAGACCGACGGCGGCATCGAGCAGGTGGACGCGCTCAAGACCGCCTACCCCGGCGCCGCCGCCACCGGGCTCGACGTCTTCTCCCACCCCTTCGACGCCGCCCTGGGCCACCCCGGCATCGCCGCCCGGCAGGCCGGGCGCGACGCCCTCGCGCCCGCGTGCCGCCGGTGCGCCCTCGTCGAGGTCTGCGGCGCCGGCCACTACGCCCACCGCTACCGGGCCGGCCACGGCTTCGCCAACCCCTCCGTCTACTGCGCCGACCTCCAGCGCCTCATCTACCACGTCGCCGGGGCGCTCCGGACCGTCGCCTCGGACCGCGCGGCCTCAGGGGCCGCGCCGTGACCGCCGGGACGCTCACCGCCGGGCAGGTGCGCGAGCTGGGCCACGCCGAGGGCGACGGCGAGACCCTCACCCTCCTCGCCGCGGGCCAGCACACCCGCCGCCTGCTGCTGCTGCGGATCCTCTTCGACGCCGTGGCCGCCGCCCCGCTGCCGCTCGCCCGGGAACACGCCGATCTCCTGGAGTCCGCCGAGCGCAGCGCCCCCGATGCCGCCCGCCGCGTCGTCTTCTACCCCCTGACCGGCCCCTGGGTCGAGGCCTGCGTACGCCGCCTGGAGACCGGGGCCGCGGCCCCGGCCGACGCCGACCGCGACCTCGCCCACCTCGGCTCCCTCGCCGCCGCCGCCGCGGTCCGCGCCGGCATGGACTTCACCACCCGCACCGCCGTCCACGACGGCCGCGTCACCCTCCCCACCCTCGGGGCCCTGCACAGCTCCGCCGCCGACGGCACCGACGCCGAGCTGACCGGCGCCGACGGCTGGCTGGTGATGCGCACCCCCGGCGAGCCGCCCGTCGAGCTGCGCCGCGAGGCGAACGGGAGCTGGCGTTCCACCGACCCCGGCGACCCGCGCTGGCTGCCGCTGCGCACCCTGGAGGGCGGCCCGCGCCCCGTGCTGCTCGACGACCTCGACCCCGGCCGCCTCCTCGCCCGCACCCGCGCCGACGCGGCGCTGCCGCCCGGCGAGCGCGAGCACTGGGCCGGGCTGTGGCACGGCGCGCTGCCCCTGCTCCACCTCGGCGGCGCCGCCCGCTCCGCCGAACTCGCCCTCCTGGACTGCATCGTGCCCATGGCCCGGCCCGCCGGCACCGAGGAGTCCCACGCCAGCGGCACCAGCCCGCGCGCCTTCGGCGCCATGCTGGCCAGCCCGCCGCCCAGCCCCGCGCACATGGCCGCCGCCCTCACCCACGAGCTCCAGCACGCCAAGCTGGCCGCCCTCAGCGAGCTCACCCCCCTGCACGCCGCCGGTCCCGACGCCCGCCACTGGGCCCCCTGGCGGCCCGACCCGCGCCCCTTCGACGGCCTGCTCCACGGCGCGTACGCCCACCTCGCGCTCGCCGCCCTGTGGCAGCGGCTCGCCACCGCCCTGCCCGACCCCGCCGAGCGCGACTACGCCTGGGCCGCCCACGCCCGCTGCTGGGCCCAGGTCGGCGCCGTCCTGCCCGTCCTGAAGGACGCGCGCCGACTCACCGACGCCGGCCGGGAGTTCGTCGGCGCCATGTCCCGCCGCCACGAGGAGCTGAGCCAACCCGCCCCGCCCTCCGGCCACTTGGTCCGCGCCCAGGCGTACGTGGAGACCGCCCGCACGCTCTGGCGCCGCCAGCACGCGCGGTGGACGGTTACCTGACGGACACCCGGTGTATGTTCCCATCAAGGGCATCTGACGGAGCGTCGCGCTCTCCGCCGCACACCGTTTTCGAGGGAACGCAGTCAACGCAGTCTTGAGGGAGAACCCAGTGGACAGGGACGCCGAGCCGCGGCAGATCACGATCAGCTTCGCGGGCTTCAATCGGGCCTGGGCCGCCTGGATCGGCGACCGGCTCGAACGCCAGGGCTGCCGCGTCGCCTACCAGCGCTGGGACCCCGTCGTGGAGTTCTCCCTGGAGGAGGCGCTCAACGACCTGCTCCTCGTCGAGGGCCACATCCTCGTCGTCCTCAGCGACTGGTACTTCAAGCTCGGCCCGCGCACCCCCGAGGAGTGGAACGCCGCGCTGCGCACCGTCGTCGCCCCCAACACCCACCGCTTCGCCGCCGTGTCGGTCACCTCCAACCCCATGCCGTCGGCCACCGCCGCCTTCGGCGGCACCGCCGAACTGTGGGGCATCGGCGCCCGCGAGGCCGAGCGCCGCGTGCTGAACCTGCTGGGCATCCGGCGGCAGCGGGACAGCTCCTCCTCCTCCACCGGCGTGACGGCCATCGACCGCCGCCCCGGCCCGCGGTACCCGCACGAGCAGCCCCGCGTCTGGAGCGGCGTCCCCCGGCGCAACACCCGCTTCACCGGCCGCGAGGAGACCCTGGACGACATCTACGCCCACCTCCAGTCCGCCGAGCCCGGCGCCGGTGTGGTCACCCTGCTCGGCATGTCCGGCGTCGGCAAGACCCAGATCTCCGCCGAGTACGTCTACCGCTTCGGCCCGGAGTACGACATGGTCTGGTGGGTGCCCGCCGACCAGCGCGGCACGCTCCGCCAGCGGCTGGCCGAGCTCGCCCCCGCCCTCGACCTGTCCACCGGCCCCGACTACGGCGAGCGGCTGCGCGCCGTGCGCGAGGCGCTGCGCCGCGGCGTGCCGTACGGCCGCTGGCTGCTGGTCCTCGACGGCGCCGACAACCCCGGCTCCGTCGCCGACCTGCTGCCCACCGGCCCCGGCCACGTGCTGATCACCTCGCAGAACCGCGAGTGGGCCGAGCACAACACCACCCTCATCGAGGTCCCGGTCTACATCCGCGAGGAGTCCGTCGCCTTCATCCGCCGCCGCGCCCCCCGCATCGGCCCCGAGGACGCCGACACCCTCGCCGACGCCCTCGGCGACCTGCCGCTGGCGCTGGACCAGACCGCGGGCTGGCTGGCGGACGCCACCATGACCGTCCCCGAATACGTCGAGCTGCTGCGCGGCGGCGCGGACCTGGAGTCGGGCCTGAGGATCTCGACCGACTTCCCGATGACCTACTACACCGCCTTCTCCATACTGCTCAACCGGCTGCGGGAGACCGCGCCCGAGGCGGTGGAACTGCTGCGGCTGTGCGCGATGTTCGCCCCCGGCTCCATCCCCGTCAACCTGCTGCGCGGCGTTCCCACGACCGACCTGCCCGAGCGCCTCACCGGCCTGATGGACGACGCCCTGCGGTGGAACGCCGCCCTCGGCAAGCTCGTGCAGCACTCCGTGGTCCGCTTCGAGGTCTCCGAGAACGAGGAGGACCCCGACGCCGCCGCCGGCACCGTCCACCTCCACCGCATGGTCCACCAGACGGTGCGCGACGGCATGACCGAGGAGGACCGGGACGCCTACTCCCGCGCGGTGCGCCGCGCCCTGGCCGCCGCCGACCCGCTGCGGCCCACCGACACCCGCCTGTGGCCCCGCTTCGCCAGGATCGTGCCGCACCTGGAGCCGTCCGGCGCGCTCCACAGCACCCACCCGGACCTGCACCAGCTGATCTTCAACTGCATCCGCTACCTCTACCTCGCCGGCGAGTACACCGCCGGCATCCAGCTCGTCGAGCGCACCGAGCGGGCATGGCGCCAGGTCCTCGCCGAGGACGACCCGATGCTGTGGGACCTCGCCTCGCAGCAGGCCACCCTCATCCGCGCCACCGGCGACTACGCCCGCTGCGAGCGGATCGACCGCGCCGTGCTGGAGCACCTCGGCGCCGCCCGCGGCGAGCGCGACCCCAGCGTGCTGCGCTCCCAGGAGGGGCTCGCCGCCGACCTGCGCGGCCTGGGCCGGTATGCCGACGCCCTGGAGGCCAACCAGCGTGCGCTCGACGGCGTTCTGGAGACGGTCGGCGAGACCGACTCCCGCACGCAGACCTCCCGCCACAACCTCGCCTCCACGCTCCGCCTCCTGGGCCGCTACGGCGAGGCCATGGAGCTGAGCCGGAAGAACCTCGCCGACCGCCGCGAACTGCTCGGCGCCCGGCACGGCTTCACGCTGCTGTCCGAGATCGACTACGCCTTCGACCTGCGGCTGCTGGGCCGCTACGCCGAGGCCCTGTCCGTGCAGGAGCAGAGCGTCGAGCAGCACCACCTGGTGATGGGCCCGGACAACCCCCAGACCCTCATCGCCGAGCAGAACCTCGCGCTGTGCCTGCTCCGCCTGGGCGACCGGGCGGCCGCCCACGCCCGCCTGGGCAACCTGCTGGAGCGCGCCGAGCGGGTCCTGGGCGACGACGCGCCGCTGACCCTGCGCATCGCCACCTGCTACTCCTTCGTCCAGCGCGCCCACGGCAACCTCGACCAGGCGCGGGAGATCGGCGAGTCCGTCATGGAGCGGTACCGCATCGCCCTCGGCCGCAGCCACCCGTACACCATCGGCTCGGTCGCCAACCACGCCCTGGTGCTGCGCGCGGCGGGGGAGCGGCAGCAGTCGCTGCTGCTGATCGAGGAGTGCCTGGCCGACATGACGGCGGCGCTCGGCCCCGACCACCCCTGGACGCTGGGCACGGCGCTCAACGCCTCCGCCGGGCGCAGCCTGGACGGGGACGCCGAGGGCGCCGTCGAGATAAGCCGCGACACCTCGCGGCGGGCCGCGCGATCCGTGGGCCGCAAGCACCCGCTGTTCCTGTCGTGCCAGGTGGCGCTCGCCCTGGACCTGCGGGGGACGCGGCAGAGCGAGGAGGCCGACAAGGTCGAGGAGGAGGCGCTCTCCGGCCTCATCGCCACGCTCGGCTCCCAGCACGTCCACACCGTGAGCGCGCGCGGCCGCGTCCGCCCCTACTGGGACTTCGAGCCGCTCGGCACGTGAACGCCGAATGGGCGGGGCGCCGCGGCGCCCCGCCCATTCGGCATTCGCCGCTCTCGGCGGGTCAGCGGTCGAAGACCTCGTTCAGCAGCTGCTGCTGCTCCGCCTGGTGCCGCTTGGCCGATCCCACCGCCGGGGAGGAGGAGGCCGGCCGCGAGACGCGCCGCAGCCCGTGGTCGGGCAGGTTCAGCGCGATGAACGGCCAGGCGCCCTGATTGGCGGGCTCCTCCTGCGCCCACACGTGCGTGGTGGCGTTGGCGTAACGCGCCAGCTCCGCCTGGATCTCCTCGACCGGCAGCGGGTACAGCCGCTCGAGACGGACCAGCGCCACGTCCCGCGCCCCGCGCTTGTCCCGCTCCGCCGCCAGCTCGTAGTAGACCTTGCCGGAGCAGAACGCCACCGTGCGCACCGCCGCCGCGTCCACGCTGTCGTCGCCGATCAGCGGCCGGAACCCGCCCGCGGTGAACTCCTCCGCCTTCGAGGTCGCGGCCTTCAGCCGCAGCATCCACTTCGGCGTGAAGACGACCAGCGGCTTGTGGTGCGGGTTGTGCACCTGCCAGCGCAGCAGGTGGAAGTAGTTCGACGGCACGGTCGGCATCGCCACCGTCATGTTGTTCTGCGCGCACAGTTGGAGGTAGCGCTCGATCCGGGCCGAGGAGTGGTCCGGGCCCTGGCCCTCGTAGCCGTGCGGCAGCAGCAGCGTGACGCCGGAGGTCTGGCCCCACTTCTGCTCGGCGGAGGAGATGAACTCGTCGATGACGGTGGACGCGCCGTTGGCGAAGTCGCCGAACTGCGCCTCCCACATCACCAGCGTGTCCGGCCGCGCCAGCGAGTACCCGTACTCGAAGCCCATGGCGGCGTACTCGCTCAGCAGCGAGTCGTAGACGTTGAACCGGGCCTGGTCCTCGCTCAGGTACAGCAGCGGCGTGTAGTCCTCGCCGGTCGTCCTGTCGATCAGCACCGAGTGCCGCTGGCCGAAGGTGCCGCGCCGGGAGTCCTGCCCGGCCAGCCGCACCGGGGTGCCCTCCATCAGCAGCGAGCCGACCGCAAGCAGCTCGCCCATGGCCCAGTCGATCGTGCCCTCCTCGACCATGGCCGCGCGGCGCTGGAGCTGCGGCAGCAGCCGGGGGTGGACCGTGATCCGGTCGGGGATGTTCACCTGGGACTCGGCGATCCGCTTGATGACCTCCTGGCTGACGGCGGTCTCCACCGCCACCGGGAACTCCGGCTGCGCGGGCGGCACCGAGGCCGGGGCGGGGGCGCCGGTGGCCTCGCGGACCTCCTTGAAGACCTTCTCCAGCTGTCCCTGGAAGTCCTGCAGCGCCTGCTCGGCCTCCTCCAGCGTGATGTCTCCGCGCCCGATCAGCGACTCGGTGTAGAGCTTGCGCACCGAGCGCTTCTTGTCGATCAGGTCGTACATCAGCGGCTGGGTGAAGGACGGGTTGTCCGTCTCGTTGTGGCCGCGGCGGCGGTAGCAGACCAGGTCGATGACGACGTCCTTGTTGAACGCCTGCCGGTACTCGAACGCCAGCCGCCCGACCCGGCACACGGCCTCGGGGTCGTCGCCGTTGACGTGGAAGATCGGCGCCTCGATCATGCGCGCCACGTCGGTGCAGTAGGTGGAGGAGCGGGCCGCCTCGGGGGCGGCGGTGTAGCCGACCTGGTTGTTGATGATGACGTGGACCGTGCCGCCGGTGCGGTAGCCGCGCAGCTGCGACATGTTCAGCGTCTCGGCCACCACGCCCTGACCGGCGAACGCCGCGTCGCCGTGGATGAGCACCGGCAGGACGGTGAAGTCCTTGCCGCCCCGGCCGATGATGTCCTGCTTGGCGCGGGCGACGCCCTCCACGACCGGGTCGACCGCCTCCAGGTGCGAGGGGTTGGCCGTCAGCGACACCTTGATCGTCTGGCCGGACAGGCCGGTGAAGCTGCCCTCGGTGCCCAGGTGGTACTTCACGTCGCCGGAGCCGTGCATCGACTTCGGGTCGAGGTTGCCCTCGAACTCCCGGAAGATCTGGGCGTAGGACTTGCCGACGACGTTGGCCAGCACGTTCAGCCGGCCGCGGTGGGCCATGCCGATGACGACCTCGTCGAGCCGCGCCTCGGCCGCCTCGTCCAGCACGGAGTCCAGCAGCGGGATGACGGTCTCGCCGCCCTCCAGCGAGAACCGCTTCTGGCCGACGTACTTCGTCTGGAGGAACGTCTCGAACGCCTCGGAGGCGTTGAGGCGGCGCAGGATGCGGAGCTGCTCCTCACGCTCGGGCGGGGTGTGCGGGCGCTCCACCCGGTCCTGGATCCACTTGCGCTCCTTCGGATCCTGGATGTGCATGTACTCGATGCCGGTGGTGCGGCAGTACGAGTCGCGCAGCACGCCGAGGATGTCGCGGAGCTTCAGCATCGACTTGCCGGCGAAGCCGCCGACGGCGAACTCCCGCTCCAGGTCCCACAGGGTGAGGCCGTGCTCCTTGATGTCCAGGTCGGGGTGCTTGCGCTGCTTGTACTCCAGCGGGTCGGTGTCGGCCATCAGGTGGCCGCGGACCCGGTAGGCGTGGATCAGGTCGAAGACCCGGGCCGCCTTGGTGACGTCGTCGTCGTGGTTGGTGTCGATGTCGCGGGCCCAGCGGACCGGCTCGTAGGGGATGCGGAGGGCCTCGAAGATGTCGTCGTAGAAGCCGTTCTCGCCGAGCAGGAGCTGGCTCATCAGGCGCAGGAACTCGCCGGAGGCGGCGCCCTGGATGACGCGGTGGTCGTAGGTGGAGGTGAGCGTCATCACCTTGGAGATGCCCAGGCGGTTGAGGGTGTCCTGGGAGGTGCCCTGGAACTCCGCCGGGTACTCCATGGAGCCGACGGCGATGATCAGGCCCTGCCCGGCCATCAGGCGCGGCATGGAGTGGACGGTGCCGATGCCGCCGGGGTTGGTGAGGGACGCCGTGACGCCGGTGTAGTCGTCCATCGTCAGCTTGTTGGCCCGGGCCCGGCGCACGATGTCCTCGTAGGCCTGCCAGAACTCGAAGAAGGTCAGCGTCTCGGCCCGCTTGATGGCCGGCACGACGAGCTGGCGGTCGCCGTTCGGCTTCACCAGGTCGATGGCGAGGCCGAGGTTGACGTGGTCGGGCCTGACGAGGGTCGGCTTGCCGTCCTTCTCGGTGAAGGAGTGGTTCATCGCCGGCATCGCCTTGAGCGCCTGCACCATGGCGTAGCCGATGAGGTGCGTGAACGACACCTTGCCGCCGCGGGCGCGCTTGAGGTGGTTGTTGATGACGATGCGGTTGTCGAAGAGCAGCTTGACCGGGACCGCGCGGACCGAGGTGGCGGTGGGCAGCTCCCGCGAGATGTTCATGTTCTTCGCCACGGCGGCGGCGGGGCCGCGCAGCGTGACGTACTCCGGCCCGGCGGGCTCGCCTGCGGCGGGCTTGGCGGGGGCGCCCGCCCGTCGCGCGGGCGCGGCGCCCGGCTTCGCCGGGGCGGCAGCGGCGCCTTCGGCGCCTGCGACCGTGGCCGCCTGCGGCTGGGCCGCGGCTGCGGCCTGCCCGGCGGGGGTGCCTGCCGCAGGTGCGCCCGGCTTCGCCGGGGCGGTCACGGCGCCTGCGGCGGTGGTCTGCGCGGCGGCGCCCGCCTGCGGCGGGGCCGCTTGGGCGGCGGGTGCTCCCGCCTGGGCGGCTCCGGCTGCGGGAGCGGGGGCGGCCTGCGCAGCGCCCGCTCCTGCCGCAGCCGCGCGCCGCGCCGCGGTCGGCGCCTGCGGCGCGGGTTGCGCCGCGCCGGCGGCCGCCGGGGCCCCGGCGAACGGCTGGCCGTCGACGGCCGCGCCGCCCGGCGCGGCCGCGGCCGGCGCCGCGGCCTGCGCGCCTTCGGCGGGCCGTGCGCGGCCGCCACCGGGCTTGTAGTCGGCGAAGAAGTCCCACCAGGCCCGGTCCACCGAGTTCGGATCCCGGAGGTACTGCTGGTAGATCTCGTCAACAAGCCATTCATTCGCGCCGAAGCCCGCGGCTGGACTCTGCGCGGGGGTCTTCTCCGCCCCTTGGCCGGTCTCGACTCTTGAGGTGTTCGGGGACTGTGGCGACACGGCGGCAACCGCCCTCTTCCGCTTCGCAAGGTCTTATGGACAGCGGAAATCAAGGCTACGCCTCCCCGGCCTCCCAACGCAGTCCCGGCCCGTCAGACGTCATCTAGATCACAGTCACAGATGTGTTTCGTGCCCTGTGAGGCCGGGAAGTGCACCAGATTCGGCCCGAAACGGCAAGGATTCGGTAATGAAGTGACCGAGTCGGCCGGATAGACGTGGCCGCGCGGAGGCGGCCCGGCGTCAACCCCTGGCCTCGGCGTCGCCCGGAAGGGTGAGCCTGATGCGGCAGCCGCGCCGGGACTCCGCGACGCCGATCGTGCCGCCGTGCAGGTCCACCGCCCATCGCGCGATCGCCAGTCCCAGGCCGGTGCCGCCGTCGCGCGGCGTCACCCCGTCCGTCGTGCCCCGCCCGAAGCGCTCGAAGACCAGGTCCCGCTGGGAGCGCGGGATGCCGGGCCCTTCGTCCCGCACCTCCAGCACGAGCCCGCCCGGCGCCTGGCCCGGCCGGGCCATCACCGTCACCTGGCCGCCCAGCGGGCTGTGCTTGACGGCGTTGTCCACCAGGTTGGTCACCACCTGGTCGAGCCGCTCGGGGTCGGCGTGCGCGCGCAGGCCGCCCGGCGTCACGTCGAGCCTGAGCCGCACGTCGGTGCGGGCGTGCCCGCGCCGCATCGCCACCGTGGCGTCGCCGAGCACCGCCGACAGGTACGGCTCCACCTGGAAGCCGCGCGGCCGCAGCGGCACCACGCCGTTCTCCAGGCGGGAGAGGTCGAGCAGCTGCTCGACGAGCCGCCCGAGCCGCTCGGTCTGGCGCAGCGCGGTCGCCATGGTCGTGGGGTCGGCCTCGGATACGCCGTCCACCACGTTCTCCAGCACCGCCCGCAGCCCGGCTATGGGCGTGCGCAGCTCATGGGAGACGTTCGCCACCAGCTCCTTGCGGTGCCGGTCCACCGCCTGGAGGTCGGCGGCCATGCGGTTGAAGGCGTTGGCCAGGTCACCCAGCTCGTCGCGCCGGGCCACGCTGACCCGGCGCCCGTAGTCGCCGCGGGCCATGGCCCGGGCGGCGGAGGTCATCTCCAGCACCGGGGCAGCCAGGCTCTGCGCGACGAACTGGGTCACCAGCAGTGACGCGATGATCGCCATGATGGCGATCACCTGCAGCTCGAGGTCGGAGCGGTAGGCCAGCAGGCTCAGCGCGGTCGTGATCGCGACCGACACCACCACGAGCCAGCCCAGCGCGGCCTTCACCGAGCGGAACGGGTCAAGCGGGCGCGAGGCCCGCCAGACCCGACGCCACACCGGGTGTCTGACGAGCTCAAGCACGCGGGTCAGACCTCGCTCGCCGCCTGGCCCGGCCGGGCGCCCTCACCGGCGAAGCCCGGCGGCGTCTCCAGGGCGTATCCGACGCCGTGCACGGTGCGGATGCGCTCGGCGCCGATCTTCCGGCGCAGCGCCTTGACGTGGCTGTCGACCGTTCTGGTGCCGGAGGCGTCGGCCCAGTCCCACACCTCGGCCAGCAGCTGCTCGCGCGTGAGGACCGCGCGGGGGGAGCGGGCCAGGCACATGAGGAGGTCGAACTCGGTGGGGGTGAGGTGGATGTCCTTGCCCGCGGCGCGGACGCGGCGCTGGGTGCGGTCGATCTCCAGGTCGCCCAGGCGCACGCTGCCGGGGCGCGGCGTGGTGGCGGCGACGGCCGCCCGCTCGACGCGGCGCAGCAGCACGTGGGACCGGGCGACCAGCTCGCGCATGGAGAACGGCTTGCTCATGTAGTCGTCGGCGCCCACGCCCAGGCCGACGAGCATGTCGGTCTCGTCGTCGCGCGCCGTGAGCATCAGCACCGGGACGGGGCGCTGGGCCTGGACCCGGCGGCAGACCTCCAGGCCGTCGAAGCCGGGCAGCATCACGTCGAGGATCAGCAGATCCGGGTGCCAGGCGGCGGCGGTCTCCACGGCGGCGGGGCCGTCGGCGGCGGTCTGCACGAGGAAGCCCTCCGCGCGGAGCCGGGCGGCGATCGCGTCGACGATGGTGGGGTCGTCCTCGACGACGAGGACGCGGCGTTGTGCGCCGGGCGTGGTGGCGGTGGTGGTGTGGTGGTTGGGCCGGTCCTGGGAGGCAGGCTCGGTGGGGTCGGCCGTGTCGGTGTGTTGGGTGGTTGTCGTCCTGATGTCAGTCTGGTTCATTCCCGCCCCCGGGATGGTTCCGGTGCCAGTCGGCTGGAACTGGCAGTGTCGAATGTGCTGTCGAATGCGTGAATGTGCGCTGAATGTGCTCCGATTGTGCCGAACGGCACTGACAAGCAGCGTAGAGCGCCGCATCATCCCGCGGCTACGCAGACCGGCTGGCGAGATGGTGACCGGCGAGAAAGAGCACGTCGGGGAGGCGCCGGGCAACGAGCACTTCTCTGGTGCGAAAACTGCCAATCCGGCATCTCGACGATTCTTCGCAAATGCGCAGAAAGGGTGTGCTGGCCGGGTGCGCGCACGCCCCGGGGCTCGGCCGCGCGCGGCATGTGGCCAGGCCGGCGGGGGAGTAGCGGGGGAGTGGAGGCTCTTGTCGTCCTCCGTCGCCGTCCATCCTGGCCGTTGCCGATGACCGAGCACAAGGCGTCGCATCGGGTGGGGGCGGTGTGAAGGCGCGCCATCGGGCCGGCGCGGGACCGGTTCCGTGCGCGGAGCGGCCAGTCCGCCTCCCGGTCCCTCGGGACTCCGCCGGGCGTTTCCGGCGGAGTCCCTCGGGCCGGAGGCCGCGAGCGTGGCCCCGGTGAGGCGGGGCCGGTGGCCGGTCAGACGTTGCTGGCGAGCGCCTGGAGCCGGTCGTACGCGCCGTTGAACACGTTGTGGTCGCCGACGGTGGGGCCCGTGGAGGTGTACTGCCAGAAGGTGTGGAAGCCCCAGCCCGCCGGGAGCGCGCCCGGGTCGGAGGCGTAGCGGGCGATCCACAGCGGGTGGTTGGCGCCGAAGTCGCCGTTGTTGCCGGTGCACGTCGTCCACCAGTCGGTGGTCGTGTAAATCGCCGCATACCTGCCTGTACGCGCGTAATACGTATTCATGAAGTCGGCGATCCAGCTCACCATCGACGCCGCGTCCAGCCCGTAGCAGGTGTCGCCGTAGGGGTTGTACTCGATGTCCAGTACTCCGGGCAGCGTCTTGCCGTCGGCCGACCAGCCGCCGCCGTTGTCGACGAAGAAGTTGGCCTGGTCGGCGCCGCTGGAGACGTCCGGCAGCGCGAAGTGGTAGGCGCCGCGGATCATTCCGACGTCGTACGAGCCGTTGTACTGCTGCGCGAAGTACGGGTTCTCGTAGCTGACGCCCTCGGTCGCCTTGACGTAGGCCCACTGGACGCCGCTGCTCCACAGCGTGGCCCAGTCGACGTCGCCCTGGTGGCTGGCGACGTCCACGCCCTCGACGGTCTGGAGGGGGGACACGTCGGGCGGCTCGGCCCGCGATTCCGCCCGGCCCTCGTGCTGGGCGACGCCGACGCCCATGTAGGCCTCGCCGGGCTCGATCCCGGCGTCGTCGGCGCTGGCGAAACCGGGGGAGACGATGAGAAGGGTGGTGAGGGCGGCACACACCATCCCGACAAGTGCGGGGAGGGTGAGGCGCCGTCTGGTTATCACGGGCATGTCACTCCTTTCGGAGCGTGTGGGGGGACTGGTGTGACCATGCCAACCGTGAAGCTAACGCGCCCACCGGCGGCCAGGGAAGGGGAACTTGGGATCGCCGTTGGTCTAACCCGGTGGCGGCGCCGAACCGTCGTGCGCACCGGGGTCCCCGCCCGCCGGCTTTCAGTAGCCGCTCTCCCACTCGGCGACGACCGCCGTGGCGTCGTCGTGGATCTTGCCCCGCGGAAACGCCCGGCCCTCGCCGTCCGCCGCCTCCGCCGCCCGCACCTCGCCGATCACCGCCGCCGGCCCTCGCGTCACCAACGCCGTCAGCAGCTCCGGCCACCCGCCCAGGCCGAACGTCTCCACCCAGCGCCCCACCCCGTCGCTCACCGCCGCCAGCCGCCGCACCCGGCCCCGCTCCACCGAGCCCGTCACCGCCCGCTCGGCCACCCCCGGATCGGCGGCCGCCGTGAAGAAGCCCCCCGCCACGTTGCGCCGCCCCTCGACGAACGCCGCCCGCTCCCCGGCCGGCAGCCGCCGCGCCGCCGGCCGCAGCGCCTCGAGGCGCGTGTCCAGCACCGCCCGCACTGCTCCGTCGAACTCCTCGATCAGCAGCACCGAGTCCGACAGCACCAGGTACTCCACCCTCCCCCAGCCCTCGGCCGGGGGGACCCCCATCTCGCTCCGCTCCGCCCCGACCCGCGCGCAGGCCACCGTGGCCTGCGGCGTTCGTGGGTGAGAAAGGTCACATGTCGCCCGATGCGCGTCCGCCGTGCGGCCGATGGCGCGCGCCAGGCAGGCCGCCAGCGTCAGCTCCGGCCGGGTGACGCAGAGTTCCAGCAGCGCGCCCCCCAGCCGGGTGACGAACCACGCCACGCCGTGGCGGCAGCCGCCGTCCGTCGGGCCGCCCGTCACCCCGTCCAGCAGCACCAACGCCCCGCCACCGCCGTCCAGCGGGCCCGCCACGGCGGCGTAGTCCTCGTTGGGAACGCCCGGCGTGCCGGGCTCGGTGGCCGAGGTCCATCGCATGGCGGCCAGTCTGCCCCAGCCTCTGCCCTACGCTGTCCTTCTCGCCGCTTCGCAACGGTGACGAGCAGCGCGGTGACGATCAGTGATGGCGGTTTCGTCGGCGCTCATGTCGGCAACTATCAGCAACTGTGAGCGAATCTCGGATGAAAACCGGTCAGCGAGCATGGGGCAAGATGATCTTGTGGATCTCGCCAGGACCGCCCCGCGACGGCCAGCACGGCCGAGGGCCCCGAATTGTCCGCCCTCACAGCCGGGTTGTACGGCAGGTCCCGGTGATGTTCACTCCTTCGGGTGGCCGCCCGGGGGAGGCCGCCTCCTGCCCGCCCGGCGCTGGCAAGGTCGGTGCCGACGCGCAGGTTCGAGACTTCGACCGAGGCATGACCGACGAGCTGGATCAGCTGGACCACTAGCGAACGGCCCCTCGCCGGCGGCCAGGACGAGAATGCGAGCACAAGTGCGGAAGACGACACTGCACGATCCCGCCGAACCGTCCCCGTCCCCACCCTCCTCCGGGACCGTCCCCGGCCCCCGCACGCACGCCGCCCACGCCGCGCGCGGCCGACGCGCCCGGGTCCGCAACCGCCTGCTGGCGGGCGTGCTGCTCACCGGCGTCGCCGTGCTCGCCGCCGGCGCCCCCGCCATCCACGCGGCGTACCAGAAGCTGAACGCCGGCCAGGAGCTGGTGGACGACGCCGAACTCGGCGTCCGCGCCCTCGCGCTCGCCCACACCCTCGCCGACGAGCGCGACGCCCTCGTCGTCGCCTCGGCCGCCGCCGACCCCGCCCGGGCCGCCGCCGACGCGCTCACCGACGAGGACCGCGCCCGCGCCGAGACGCAGATCGACGGGCTGCGCCAGGACGTTCCCGAGGCCTTGCGCGGCGACCTGACCTCCCTCCCCGGCATCCGCGAGCGCGCCGCAACCGGCGAGGCCGGGCCCGGCCGGACCCACGACGCCTACAGCGGCCTCATCGACCAGCTCGGCGACCTCGTGCTGGCCGCCAGCCGCCCCGGACCCGGCCAGGACACCGACCCCACCGCCGAGTCCCTGCCCGAGCTGGCCCGCGCCGTCGACGCCTCCGCCGCCACCCGGGGCCTGCTGCTCGCCGCGCTCGGCGGCGAGGGCGAGCAGCGCGAACTGGCCACCCTCGCCCACCGCGAGGCCGCCCGCGAGTCCGCCGCCCTCGCCGACTTCACCGCCGTCGCCACCCCCGAGGCCGCCGACGCCTACCGCCGCACCGTCAGCGGCGCCGACGCCGAGGCCGCCCAGGGGTACGTCGACCGGCTCACCGCCCGCCCCTTCCTCACCGACGAGGACCGGGGGCTCGGCCAGGACGAGGTCGGCGACGCGCTCGCCGCCCGCACCGACCTGCAGCGCCAGGTGCTGAACACGCTCGCCGGCGACCACCTCGACGCCCTGAAGGACGCCAGCTCCGACCACCTGATCGCCCTGTGGCTGCGGCTCCTCCTCGTGCTGGCCGCCCTCGCCCTGGCCCTCGGCATCAGCGTCCGCACCGCCCGCTCCCTCACCCGCCCGCTGGCCGCCGTACGCATCGGCAGCCGCCGCGTCGCCGCCGACCCCACCGGGCAGCAGCCCGTCAAATACACCGGCCGCAACGACGAGTTCGCCGAGGTCGTCTCCTCCGTCAACGCCCTGCACGCGCGCGCCCGCGAGCTGCACGAGCGCGTCACCGAGACCGAACGCGACACCGGAGGGCTGCGCGCCGAGCGCGACCGGCTGCTGACCGAGCAGCAGGAGCTCAGCCGGCGGCTCACGGCGTTGCACGGCGCCGTGCACGGCATGTTCGCCCACCACGCCCAGCGCCTCCTCGGCCTCGTCGGCGAGCAACTCGCCGTCATCGAACGCCTGGAGGAGCACGAGACCGACCCCGACCACCTCGCCGTGCTCTTCACCCTCGACCACCTCGCCGCCCGCATGCGGCGGCACGGCGAGAACCTGCTGCTGCTCGCGGGCTCCGGCCCCGCCGGGCGCCCGGGGGAGCCGCTGCCGCTGATCGACGTGCTGCGCGCCGCCGTCAGCGAGATCGAGCGGTACGAGCTGGTCGAGATCGAGCCACCCCCGGGGCTGCGCGTGGTCGGCCACGTCGCCCGCGACCTGAGCCACCTGCTCGCCGAACTCCTCGACAACGCCACCGCGTTCTCCCCCGAGGGCGCCCGGGTGCGGCTGTCGGGGCGCTGGCTGGAGGGCGGCCTGACGCTCCAGGTCGAGGACGAGGGCATCGGCCTGTCGCCCGACCGGCTGGCCGAGCTGAACGCCCGCCTGGCCGACCCGGTCACCCCGCCGCCCGGCGCCGAGGGCGGCCAGGAGGGCGACGGGAGCCTCCACGCGGCGGCGGGCATCGGCATGGGCCTGTACACCGTCGCCCGGCTCGCCGCCCGCCACCGCCTGCGCGCCTGGCTGGGCCAGCGACCCGGCGGCGGCACCGTCGCCGAGGTCGTCGTTCCGGCCTCCCTGCTCACCGAGATGACCGACCTGGGCGGGATGGGCATGACCACGCCCCCCGCCGGCGTACCGGTCCAGGCCACCGCCGCGACCGCACCGCCCCCCGAGCCCCGCCCGCTCGCCCCACTCGCCGAACACGCCCGCGCGGACGACGTCACGCCGCGCGCGCACGCACGCACCGAAAGCGGACTTCCCTTGCGCACCACCGGCCAGACACCCATCGTCGGAACCCGCGCCCGAGCCGAGGGCCCGACCCCCGCCAGGGGCGTCGACGCCGAGGAGCTGCGACGGCGGCTCGGCGGCTTCCAGCGCGGCGCCCGGGAGGGCCACCGCGACGCCGCCCGCGAGGCCGGCTCCGCCGCCGGGGAGGAGACCACGCCGTGACCACGCCCTTCCTGCCCCCGCAGCACGGGGCCCCCAGCGAGTCCGCCCGCGACCTGCACTGGCTGCTGGCCCGGCTCGTCCAGGAGGTGCCCGGCCTCGTCTCCGTCGCCGTGGTCTCCGCCGACGGCCTGCCGCTGCTGTCCTCCGATGGCCCGGCCGCCGCCACGGTGCCGCCGCTCGGGTCCCGCATGGGCCCCGGCACCGGCCCGCGCGGCTCCACCGCCGACCTGGCCACCATCGTCTCCGGCCTCGGCAGCCTCACGGGCGGCGCGGCCACGCTGATGAGCGGCGGCCCGGTCCGCCAGACGCTCGTCGCGATGGACGCGGGCAACCTGCTCGTCATGTCCATCAGCGACGGCTCGCTCCTCGGCGTCTACACCGAGCCGGACGCGGACATGGGCCTCGTCACCTACCACATGGCCCTCTTCGTCGGCCGCGCCGGGCACCTGCTCACCCCGCGCCTGCGCGCGGAGCTGCGCCAGGGCGCCCAGCCCGACGCCTACTCCCGCCTGGGGGGGTGACGTTCCCCACCCCCACGCGCGCGGGGGTGGGGGCCAGGGGCCCGGGGCGAAGCCCTCAGCTCAGGCCGCGGCGTCGGGGCGGACGGCGCCCTCGACGGGGCCGGAGGCCGCGATCGGGGAGACCTTCACCGCCGCCCCCGGGCGGGGCGCGTGCACCACCGTGCCGTCCCCGGCGTACAACGCCACGTGTGTCGCGTCCTCGAAGTAGACCACCAGGTCCCCCGGCCGCAGCCGGTCCAGCGGGACGCGCGGCAGCTCGCTCCACTGCTCCTGGCTGGTGCGGGGGATGGTCACCCCGGCACGCGACCACGCCTGGGAGGTGAGCCCGGAGCAGTCGAAGGAGCCGGGCCCCTCCGCGCCCCAGGCGTACGGCTTGCCGAGCTGCTCCCTGGCGTAGCCCAACGCCCGCTCGCCCGCCGACGAGGGCGCGGCGGCGTCGTCGCCCAACGCCCCCGACCCGAGGAACTCATCCTGCGCGCGGGCGGTCTCGGCCCGCTCCAGTTCGGCCAGTTCGGCCAGCCGTTCCTCCGGCAGCCCGGCCAGCAGACCGGCCACCTCGTCCATCCGGCGGCGGGCCTCGTCGCGGTGCCGCCGCTGCTCCGAGGCGAGCGCCTGCGCCGCGTCCAGCGCCTCCCGCTCCTCGCGGGCCAGGCGGGCGGTGCGGCGTTCGCCCTCGCCGAGCTGTTCCAGCGTGGCGACGTGGGTGGTGGCGGCCCGCGCCGCGACGGCCTGGTCGTGCAGCGCGCCCCCGGCGTCGTCGCCGAGCAGCAGGAGGCGGAGGGAGGCGGGCAGCGCGAAGCCGCCGCCCCGGTACTGCTCGCGGGCCAGCTGCCCGGCGATCTGCCGCGCGTCGGCCAGCTCGCCGCGGGTCCGGGCGAGCCGGTCCGACAGCTCGGCGACCCGCTCGCGCTGGGCCCGCAGCCGCTCGGCGGCGTCGTTGTACGCCTCGCCCGCGGCCTCGGCGTCGCAGTACAGGTCGCGGAACTCCGTGAGGAGCGCGCTGATGCTCTCCGGCTCCGTGCCGGACTCCGTGCCGGGCTCCGCGCGGGCGGGCGCAGCGGGCCCGGCGACCACCAGCGCAAGCGCGGCACCGAGCGCCGCGAGGAGGCGGCGTC
>NZ_JBQQCA010000028.1:0-89867 GCF_052246635.1 Streptomyces sp. 6N223
CGCCCGGCGCTGTCACTACCACCGCCGCACCCAAGGTCACGAACTCGGCCTCACTGACGGCCCATCAACCGAGTACACTCAGAAACCCACCTCTGACCAGCGCAGATAGCAATCTGCAACTGGAGTACTAGGGCGTAGCGGCGACGGGCCGCGGCGCGACGGGTGACCGCGACGCGCGGTGGTCGGAGAGGCGGTCGGTGAGGTGGACGGAGAGCACCCACATCACGCCCAGGTCGATGGCGAGCTCGCTGACCGCCGCGAACTGGTTCACCGTGAACTTGAACACCTGACCCACGAGGACGTCGACGAGCAGGGCGTACCGGAACAGCCGGAACGCCGTCGCCTGGTCGCGGCGCAGCCTCGCCAGCCCGGCCACGCCGAGGACGGTGGAGACCGCGGCGCACAGCAGGATGCCGACGGCGGCGCCGCGCTGCGGGTCGGCGGCCAGCTCCCCGCTGACGATGTCCACGGGGATCCACACCGTGAGCATCAGCGCCTCCGTCAGCACGCACACCACGGCGAGGGCGGCGGCCACGCGCGTCCGGGCCAGCCGCCGCAGGGCGGCCACGCACCGCGGCCCCCAGGACAGGGCCAGGGAACGCCAGCGCCCGGCGGGGGCGCGCTCGGGCACCGCGGCGAGCAGCCGGACCAGGGCCCGGTCGACGTCGCGCCCGGACGCCTCGACCAGCCGGAGGGCCGCCTGCCGCTGCTCGGCGGTGAGCCCGGACGTGACGCCGGTCAGGGCGAGGTCGGCGGCGTTCGCGGTGCGCTGCTCGGCCGTCAGGCGGGCGGGGTCGGCGGTCCGCCGGCGTATCAGGCGGGACAGGACGAGGAGGAGGGCGAAGGTCGCGTAGATGATGCCGGCGGCCGGCTGGTAGAAGTAGCCCGGCTCGTCCGTGATCTGCTTGCCGATCTCGTCGATGAAGAGCCCGAAGCCGACGCCGCCGACGAGCGCGGCCAGGCCCCGGGCCGCGCGCCCGAGGAGGCAGAGCGCGAGGAGCACGGCCGCCGCCATCAGCAGCCCGCCCCACAGCATGTGGGCGATGTGCAGATTGCTGCCGCCGCCGCCCAGCTTGGGGTATCCGGCCTGGGCCAGGTAGGCGCGGGTGGCCAGGACCGTGGCGATCCCGGACAGCGTGAAGAGGCTGACGTACGCCGCGGCGCCGCCCGTGCCGGGCCGCCTGGATGACGCGGATAGGGCGGACGCGGATAAGGCGGATGCGGATGCGGAGAAGGCCAGCATGGCTTCAGCATCGCGGGGGCGGGCGCCGCACCGCGATCCGGGGGCTCCCGGACCGTACCCCCAACTCTCCCCTTAGGGGGATCTAGTAGCGGCCGGGGCCGTAGTAGGTGTAGGTCTCCGTCTCGTCGCCCCAGTCGACGGCGAGGGTCGAGCCGTTCAGCGTCAGCGTGGCGTCCAGGTGGTAGGGCAGCTGAGACGGATCGAGCGCGTCCGGGCAGTCGAGGGAGATCGTGTCGCCGTCGAGTTCGCCGATGCAGAGCAGGTAGTCCGTCGTGTCCTGGGGGATGTAGGTGACCTCGGCGGACCCGTCGAAGGTGAGCTGGCCGCCCTCACCGGGAACGGGGGCGGTCTGCCACACGCCGTCCAGCTCGTCCATGAGGGAGTGGTCGCGGGTCGGCTCCTCCGTCGGGGCGGCGGTGGTGGGGTCGGGCGGGGGCGGCGTCGTCGGCTCGGCGGTCGTGGGCGTGGGGCTCGAAGCGGGGCTCGAAGCGGTCGAAGTGGGGCCCGGCGTACCGGCGTTGAGGTCGGACAGGCGGCTGGGCAGCTCCGACGGGTCGCCGCCGGCCTCGTCGTCGCCCCCTCCGCCGCCGCACGCGGTGAGCAGCAGCGCCGCTCCCGCCGACAACGCGACCAACGTCGCGGCAGATCTTCGGTAGTTGGCCATCGGGGTCCCCCCATCCGGTCGGCTCTGGGAACGGGTGAGCGAACCCTACCGGTCGGACGGCGCGGCCGCGGCCGCCCCCGCGGCCAGCCGCTTCGCCGCCTCGCGCAGCGACTCCGCGCGGCGGCAGAAGGTGAAGCGGACCAGCCACGGGACCGGGTCGGGCCCGGCATGGCGGAACGCCGAGGTGGGGATGGCGACGACGCCCGCGCGGGCGGGCAGGTCGCGGCAGAAGGCGTGGCCGTCGGCGTAGCCCCAGGGGCGGACGTCGGCCTGGATGAAGTACCCGGACTCGGCGCGGTACGGGCGCAGCCCGGCTCCGGCCAGGCCCTCGGCGAGCAGGTCGCGGTTGGCCCGGAGGGTCGCGCGCAGCGAGGCGGCCCACGGCTCGACGGCGTTCAGCGCGCCGGCGATGGCCGCCTGGTACGGGGTGCCCGAGGCGTAGGTGAGGAACTGCTTGACCGCGGTGACGGCGGCGACGAGCCGCGCCGGGCCGCTGACCCAGCCGACCTTCCACCCGGTGGCGTTGAAGGTCTTCCCGGCCGAGGAGATGGTCAGGGTGCGCTCCCACATGCCGGGCAGGGCGGCGATGGGGGTGTGGGCCAGGCCGTCCTCGTAGGTCAGGTGCTCGTAGACCTCGTCGGTGACGACGGTCAGGTCCCGCTCCCGGCACAGCTCGGCGATGGCCGCCAGCTCGGCGGCGGTGAAGACCTTGCCGGTGGGGTTGTGCGGGGTGTTGAGGACGAGGAGGCGGGTGCGGGGGGTGACGGCGGCGCGCAGCGCGTCCGCGTCGAGCGCGAAGCCCTCCCCCTCCGAGACCAGCGGCACGGCGACCAGGCTGGCGCCGCTCAGCCGCGCCCCGGCCGGGTAGGCGTCGTAGCAGGGGTCGAGCGTGAGGATCTCGTCGCCGGGGCCCGTCAGGGCGAGGAACGCCGAGGCCAGCGCCTCGGTCGCGCCCGTGGTGACCAGCACCTCGCCGTCGGGCTCCGGGCCGAGGCCGTAGTGGCGGCGCTGGTGGGCGGCGACGGCCTCGCGCAGCTCGGGAACGCCGAAGGCGGGCGGGTACTGGTTGTGCCCGGCGAGCACGGCGGCGGAGACGTCGCTCAGCAGCGCCGGCGGCGAGTCCAGCTCGGGAACGCCCTGGCCGAGGTTGATGGCGCCGGTGCGGCGGGCCAACTCCGTCATCTCCGTGAAGATGGAGGTCTCGATCGCGCGGCTCATGGGCTCACCCTAAGCCGTCTACGGGTACGGTGCTCGGGTCAGAGAGAGGAACGAGCGGCAGCCACAGCAGGCGTTGGGGGAGCGGCCGAGCATGATGCGAGAACCGGATCCGGCGGCAGAGCCGTCGGCAGGGCCGGGGAGAGACGGAACCGGACGGGCCGGCGCGGTGGCGCACGCGCACGACCTGGAGCGGACCGAGACGGCGGACGTGCAACTCGGCACGCTGCCGCTGCGCTCGCGGCTGATCATCGCCCTGGCTCTCGGCGTCCTGTCGGTGTACGCGCTGTGGCACATGGCGCTGGTCTTCCTCTTCGTGGCACCCGCGAACACCCTCAGCGAGGAGTACGGCGAGGGGATGCGCGAGTACATCTACCCGGAGTTCGAGCAGACCTGGAAGCTGTTCGCGCCCAACCCGCTCCAGCGCAACATCGCCATCGAGGTCCGTGCCGAGGCAGGCGGGAAGACCACGGACTGGATATCCCTCACCGCCATGGACATCGAGCACATCGAGCACAACCTCTTCCCGAGCCACACCGCCCAGAACGAGCTGCGCCGCGCCTGGGACTTCTACACCGGCTCCCACGCCGAGGACTCCGGCGAGCCGATAGGGCTGCGCGGCGAGGTGTCGGAGATATACGTGCACCGCATCGCGCTATTGCGCCTGGACCAGGCGGGCGATAGCGGCATCGACCTCGATGAGGTGGAGCGCATACAGCTCCGCTCGGCCACCACGCTGCTGCCCGCGCCGGAGTGGAGCGGCGAGGAGATCGACACCACGACCGCCTACTACGAGCTGGACTGGTGGGTGGTCACGACAGAGGACCTGCCCAGCGGCGTTCTCGCGTCGGACGGGGAGGACTGAGCTCATGAGCCAGAGCCAGAGCCAGAGCCAGGGCCAGGGCCAGAGCCAGGAGGTATCCCCGTTCGCGGGCCTGGGCGCCCGCTTCGACGCCGCGCTGGCGCGGAGCGTCGGGCACGTCACGCGCCGCGCCCTCGGCCCGTACCAGACCGCGATCGTCCGCATCGGCTTCGCCGTCACCATGCTGGTGTTCCTGGTCCGCGAGTGGCCGCACCGGCACGAGCTGTACGGGCCCGACAGCCCGTGGGGCTACGACATCGCCACCCGCTTCGTCGCCGACAACCACGCCTTCACCGTGCTGCTGTGGACGGACTCGGTGCTGTGGTTCGAACTCGTCTACCACCTGGCCATCGCCGCCAGCGTCGGGCTGCTGCTGGGCTGGCGCACCCGCGCGATGTCGCTGCTGTTCATGATCGGGGTGCTGTCGCTCCAGAACCGCAGCGTCTTCATGGGCGACGGCGGCGACAACGTCGTCCACCTGATGGCGCTCTACCTCGTCGTCACCCGCTGCGGCCAGGTCTGGTCGCTCGACGCCCGGCGGCGGGCGCGCGGCACCGGGCACTGGGCCGACCCGGTCGGCATCGCGGTGTGGGCGGTGATGGGCCTGGCGCTGCTGGGGTCGGTGGCGAGCGGGAAGCTGGACAGCCCGGTGTGGACGGCGTTCTTCGCGGGGATGTGGCTGGTCTACGCCTACTGGTGGCTGGTGGAGCGGTACGCGGGCGGCGAGCCGCGCATCGTCTCGGACATCGTCGCGAACATCGTGCACAACGCCGCGCTGCTGGTGATCATGTTCCAGGTGTGCGTGATCTACGCCTGCGCGGGCTGGTACAAGATCCAGGGCTCGCGCTGGGGCGACGGCACGGCCGTGTACTACCCGCTCAACCTGGACTACTTCGAGCCGTGGCCGGAGCTGGCGGACGCGCTGAGCAACAGCGGGCTCATCATCATGGCGCTCAGCTACGGAACGGTGGCGGTGCAGGTCGCGTTCCCGTTCGCGCTGCTGAACCGGCGGGCGAAGAACCTGCTGCTGTTCCTGATGATCGGCGAGCACATCGGCATCGCGGTGCTGCTGGGGCTGCCGGCGTTCTCGATGGCGATGATCGCGATGGACAGCGTCTTCCTGCCGACGGCGTTCCTGCTGTGGATGGGCGCGGGGGCGGGGAAGGCCACGGCCCGCCTGCGGCGCCTGCGCGGGGGCGGCGGTGACGCCGCTGGCGCCGGTGACGCCGGTGGCGCCGAGGCGGCGCCGGACACCACCACGGCCGCCGGCGCCGGGCCGGTGCCCGTGCCCGCGCAGAAGCGCCGGCCCCCGGTCTCGGCGGAACGCCCATGAGGCGCCGCCGCCCCGCCGCCCGGCCCTGGGGGGCTCCGCCCCCCAGACCCCTCGTCGCGCAGGTGCGGGCCGTCCCCTCCCGAGGGGTGTGCCCACCCTCCGCCCCTGGCGGAGACTGCCCACACCCCGGGTTGGGGTGCGTGTGCAGGGCCGAGGGCACGGGGGCGGCGCCCCCAGGGCAGCCGTGAGTGGCGCCGCGCTCGCCGCCTGGCGCGCCCGCGCCGACGCGCCGGGCGCGGTGCTGCTCGACGGCTTCCACGCCCTCAAGCACGCCCTGCGCTTCCACGCCGACGTTCCCCTCGCCGTCGCCGCCGACAAGCCCGCCGCGCTGGAGCTGGCCGGCACACTCGCGCCCGAGCTGGGCGACCGCCTCGCCGCGCTGCTGGAGCCGGTCACCCCGGACGAGCTGCGCGCCCTCGTGCCGCGCCCGCACCCCACCGGCGTCGCCGCCCTGGCCGTACGCCGCCCCGCCCGCCTCGCCGAGGCGCGGGCCCCCGTCGTCGTGCTGGACGAGCCCCGCCACCTCGGCAACATCGGCGCCGTGATCCGCGTCGCGGCGGGCGCGGGCGCGGGCGGCGTGATCACCACCGGCACCGCCGACCCCTGGCACCCGAGCGCGCTGCGCGCCGCCGCCGGCCTCCACTTCGCCACCGCCGTCGAACGCCGCGAGCCGGGCGAGCTGCCGCCCTGGCCGCTGTACGCCCTCGACCCGGAGGGGGAGGACATCCGCGCGGTGACCGTTCCCGACCGGGCGCTGCTGGCGTTCGGCTCCGAGCGGGCCGGTCTGTCGGCCGCGCTGCGCGAGCGCGCCGACCGCCTGCTGGCCCTGCCGATGCGGCCGGGCGTCTCCAGCTACAACCTGGCCACCAGCGTGGCCATGACCCTCTTCCACTGGATGTCGGCTGGATCTCGGCGGGATGACGTCGAGGGATGTCGCGGTGACCCATCCCCAAGTCCTCCAGGCGCCTCTATCCTGTGACTCCCCAACGCCGGTCCACGGTCTGAGAGAGCCCATGCGGAAGATCGTTGAAGCGATCAGTTGCAAATGCCAGAACGGGACCCTGGTTCGCGAGGTGAACCTGACGAACGACGGCTTTCTCTTCGATAACCCCGACTGGGCGTGCACCAGTTGCGGACGTGTCGTCCAGGAGAGCAATCCTGAGCGCATCGCGCCCTGGCCGGACTCGCGGCCCAAGCCCTGAAAGGCTCCCGCGCTCCTGGGAATTCGAACGTGCGAGCATTCTCACGCCCGGCGGGGCCCGCCACGGAGATTTCTGTTGCCGGAGAGAGACAGGATGCGTAACGCCCCGTCAAAACAGCGCGCGCACAGTGGTAACAACGAGCGGTTGCGACGGCGGCGAGCCGGGGAAGGAGCCGTCACGATGAGCTGGAGCGTCGACTCGTGCGTGGTGGACACCCGGACCGGCCGGATCGGGCGCGTCCAGGGCCACGCCGGTCCTTATCTGAGGCTGCGTTCGCTGTCGGGCGGTCAGGAGTGGCACTGCCCGCCGGACACCGTGCGCGCGGCGATGGAGTGGGAGCAGCGCAACGCCGACGTGCTGGACGCCAACTGGCGCTTCTGGCGGCGGCGTACAGCCGGGCTGTGAAGCACGGAACAGCGAAGCACCAAGCTGTGAAGCTGTGAAGCTGTGACATGGCTCGCTGCGGGACGTGGGACAAGTGTGAGGGACGGCGGGGTCGTCTAGTCTGGGCGCCCGGGGGCGCCGCACCAGCCGCACGCGACCCGAGGAGCCCCTTGGACACCGGAAGCCACACCGGGCACCCGTACCAACCCCCCACGCCGCCGGTCCCCGCCTGGACCGAGGTCGAGGAGTTCGTCACCCTCTTCCACGCCGAACACCCCGACCAGCCCGTGCCCCTGGGGATGCGGCTGCGCCAGATCCGCGAACGCATCGAGCTGACCGGCACCTACCACCACACCCCCGCCGAGCTGGAGTTCGGCGCGCGCGTCGCCTGGCGCAACTCCAGCCGCTGCATAGGGCGTCTGTACTGGCGCAGCCTGCGCGTCCTCGACCGCCGCGCCGCCACCGCGCCCGCCGAGATATACGGCCACCTCTGCGAGCACCTGCGGCTGGCCACCAACGGCGGCCGCATACGCCCGGTGATCTCCGTCTTCGCCCCCGACGCTCCGCGCCGCCCCGCGCCCGTCGTCTGGAACAGCCAGCTCATCCGCTACGCCGGCTACCAGCACCCGGACGGCATGATCATCGGCGACGCCGGGCACATCGGCTTCACCGAGGCGGTGCGGCGCATGGGCTGGCAGGCGCCCGGCGGCTGGTTCGACATGCTGCCCTGGGTCATCCAGGCGCCCGGCGACAAGCCGCAGCTCTTCGACATCCCCCGCGACCTCATCCTGGAGGTCCCGATCAGCCACCCCGATCTGCCGAGCATCACCGAGCTCGGCCTGCGCTGGCACGCGCTGCCCGTCATCTCCCACATGCGGCTGTCCATCGGCGGCATCGACTACCCGCTCGCGCCCTTCAACGGCTGGTACATGGGCACCGAGATCGGCGCCCGCAACCTCGTCGACCCCGACCGCTACGACCTGCTGCCGTTCGTCGCCGAGCTGCTGGGCCTGGACACCAGCAGCGAGGAGACGATGTGGCGGGACCGGGCCCTGGTGGAGCTGAACGTCGCCGTGCTCCACTCCTTCCGCGCCGCGGGCGTGAAGATCACCGACCACCACACCGAGTCCCGGCGCTTCCTCACCCACCTCGCCCGCGAGGAGAGCGAGGGGCGGATCGTGCCCGCCGACTGGAGCTGGATCGTTCCGCCCGTCTCCGGCGGCATCACCCCCGTCTTCCACCGCTACTACGACGAGGCCGACCAGCGCCCCAACTTCTACCTCGACGACCTCGCCCGGGCCCGCGCCACCGGCCGCTGCCCGGTCGACCACTAGGGCCGACCACCAGGAAGGCCTAGGGCGGCGGCGTCAGCGGCTCGGCCTCCTCGAAGACCAGCAGGGTGCGGGTGCTCCGGACCTCCGGAATCGTCTGGATACACCCCAGCACCAGCTCGCGCAGCGCCCGGTTGTCCGTGGTGTGCACCAGCATCAGCACGTCGAAGTCCCCGCTGACCAGCGAGATGTGCGAGGCCCCCGGCACCTGCTCCAGCTTCTCCCGCACCGTGCGCCAGCTGTCCTGCACGATGGTCATCGCGACGTACGCCGCCGCGCCCTGGCCCGCCCGCTCGTGGTCGACCCGGGCGCTGAAGCCGCGGATCACGCCCTCGTCGACCAGGCGGCTGATCCGGGCGTAGGCGTTGGCCCGCGAGATGTGCACCTGCTCCGCGACCGACCGGATCGAGGCGCGGCCGTCCACCCGCAGCAGCCGCAGTATCGCCAGGTCGATCGAGTCGAGCGGCCTGACACCCTCCTCCTCCCTCATGAGGCCCGTCCTCCCCTCCCGCTTTGGACGTCCTGCACCCATGTCACGCGAACGGAAGCCAGATGTCCACACCGCGTCCACGCGATCGGCCACGTCGTGAGTCATGCGGGGAGCTGCGGCATGCGCCTGTGCGACCCCTCCACGCTTCACGCGCCCCGCATGGCGCCGCGATGCGGCGTAGCGTGGGCGGACGATGACCCCGACCTCAGCGATCTCAGCGACCACTTCAGCGGCATCCGCGATCCCAGCGTTCGACGCCGTCGTGCTCGCCGGGGGCGCCGCCCGGCGGCTGGGGGGCGTGGACAAGCCGGGCGTGCGCGTCGGGGGGCGTTCCCTGCTGGACCGGGTGCTGGCGGCGTGCGCCGAGGCGGACCGGGTCGTGGTCGTGGGGCCGGAGCGGGAGACGGGCGTGGGCCGGCCGGTGGTGTGGGCGCGGGAGGAGCCGCCCGGCGGCGGGCCGCTGGCCGCGCTGGAGGCGGGGCTGCGGCGCACCGAGCGGCCCGTGGTGGCCGTGCTCGCCGCCGACCTGCCCTTCCTCACCGCCGGCAGCCTGCGGCTGCTGCTGGACGTGCCGCCCGGCGCGGACGGCGTGCTGCCGCGCGACGGCGCCGGCCGCGACCAGCCGCTGACCGCCGTCTACCGGGCCGAGCCGCTGCGCCGCGAGCTGGCCGCGCTCGCCGCCGAGCACGGCGGCACCCTCGCCGGGCTGCCGGTGCGGCTCCTGCCGCGCCGCCTCGGCCTCCACCGCGCCGTCGGGGCCATCGCGGAGCGAGCCGCCCTCGACTGCGACACCTGGGAGGACATCGCCGCGGCCCGGGCGCGGATCAGGGACCATGGGAGCGTGCTCGACGAATGGATCGCCGCCGCCCGGGCCGAGCTCGGCATCGACCCCGCCACGGACCCCGCCCTGGACATGGACATCAAGGCGCTGCTGGACGCCGCCCGCGACGCCGCGCACGGCGTCGCCCGCCCGGCCGCGCCGCTGACCACCTTCCTCATCGGCTACGCGGCGGCGCGCCACGGCCTCGCCCCGGCCGACGCGGCCCGCAGGATCTCCGCCCTGGCCGAGCGCTGGTCCCGGGAGCCGGAGCAAGGGCCGCGGCAGGAGAAGGCAGCGGAGTGAGCGACCGGTGATCGACGACTTCGACGACGCGCTCGCCCTGGCGAACGCCCCCCTGGGCGCCGCCACCGAGGCGGAACGCCGCCGCGTGCCGCCGCCCGCCGCCGAGCGGCCGTCCCCCGGCTGGGAGACGGCCCGCGCCGCCGCGTACCGCGCCGTCCGCCCGCTGCGCCCACGCCTGCTGCCGCTGGAGCAGGCCATCGACCACACCCTCGCCGTCGGGCTGAACGCCCTCACCGACCTGCCCGCCTTCGACACCTCCGCCATGGACGGCTGGGCCGTCGCCGGCCCCGGCCCGTGGCGGCTCGCCGGCGACGGCCACGTGCTGGCCGGGGCCTCGGCCGCGCCGCCGCTCGGCGACGGGCAGGCCGTGCCGATCGCCACCGGCGCGCGCATCCCGGAGGGCACGACGGCCGTGCTGCGTTCCGAACGCGGCAGCGTCACCGGCGGCCAGCTCCGCGGCCCGCAGCCCACGCCCGGCGCGGACATCCGCCCGCGCGGCCAGGAGTGCCGCACCGGTACGCCGCTGCTCGTGCCCGGTACGCCGCTGACGCCCGCCGCGCTGGGGCTGGCCGCCGCCGCGGGGTACGACCAGCTGCGGGTGTACCCGCGCCCCCGCGCCGAGGTGCTGGTCCTCGGCGCCGAGCTGCTGCACCGGGGACTGCCGCACGACGGCCGCATCCGCGACGCCCTCGGCCCGATGACCGGCCCGTGGCTGACCGCCCTCGGCGCCCACGTGCTCGTCACCCGCCGCCTGGGCGACGACGCCGACGCGCTGCACGAGGCGATCGGCACCAGCCGCGCCGACCTCGTCGTCACCACCGGCTCGACGGCCGCCGGGCCCGTCGACCACCTCCGCGCCACGCTGCACCGCCTCGGCGCCACGCTCCTCATCGGCGGCGTCGCGGTGCGCCCGGGCCACCCCATGCTGCTGGCGCGCCTGTCCGGCGGCGTTCCCCTGGTGGGCCTGCCCGGGAACCCGCTCGCCGCCGTCTCCGGCCTGCTGACGCTGGCCGCGCCGCTGCTGCGCGGCCTCGGGGGACGGCCGGAGCCGGGCGGGACGGAACGCCACGCCGCCCTCACCGCCGAGGTGCGCGGCCACCCGCGCGACACCCGGCTGGTCCCCGTGGCCTGCCCGGACCCCGACCAGGCCAGCCCGCTGAACTACGCCGGCCCCGCCATGCTGCGCGGCGTCGCCTCGGCCGACGCGCTCGCCGTCATCCCCCCCGGCGGCGCCGAGGCGGGCACCCGGGTCCGGCTCCTGGACCTCCCCCGCTAGCCGGGAGGCACCACCCATGGCGGCACATGCCCACGATCCCCCCAGGACCCCGGCGGCCCACGCCCTGACCCGCCTGCTCTCCGGGCCCGCCGGCGCTGCCGGCGGGCCCGGAGGCTCCGCCAGCGCCGCGGCGGCGGAGCCGGTCGTGCTGGCCGAGCGGCCTGAGGTCACCGTGGTGCGGGTCGGGAGCGTGGTGGCCAAGGCGCATGCGGCCGGGACGGACGCGGAGGCCCTGGGCGTGCGGCTGCGGGTCGCGCGCGATCCGGCGCTGGACGGGATCCTGCTGGCGCCGCTGCCGCCGGGGGACGTGACGCGGATGCGGGACGGGCGTGCCGCCACGATGTGGCCGTACGGAACGCCGGTCGACCCGGACGACGCCGGGGCCGTGCCCTGGGAGGCGGCGGGGCGGCTGCTGGCCGCGCTGCACGCCGTGCCGCTGCCGCTGGCCGGGGCCGGCGCGATCCCGGCGATGGGCGGTGCGGTGCGGACGGCCCGCGTCGTCGGGCGGATCCGCGCCCTCGCGGGCCACGCCGCCGCGCGGCGGGCGGTGGCGGGGGTGTGGGAGGGGCTGCCCGCCTGGTGCCGGGGGGAGGCGGAGGCGACGACGGCCGGGTCGGCGTTGTGCCACGGCGACTTCCACCTGGGGCAGCTCGTGCGGCAGCCGGGTCCGGGCCCGAGCGGGCCGTGGCGGCTGATCGACGTGGACGACCTCGGGCTCGGCGATCCGGTGTGGGACCTGGCCAGGCCCGCCGCCTGGTACGCCGCCGGGCTGCTGCCGGAGGCCGACTGGCGGCGGCTGCTCGGCGCCTACCGCCCCGACTGGGACCCCTGGCCGCGGCTGGACGCCCCCGCGCGCACGCTGACCGCGCACTTCGCGGCGCGCTCCCTGCTGCGGGCCGACGCGGCCGGGCGGGCGCTGACCGGCGAGGAGGAGGCGTTCGTCGACGCCTGTGCCCGGATAATCCGCATACCGGGGACGCCGGAGGGAGGGAGCGTTTAGGGTGGCTCGGACGTTGCCAGGTCATACGACGAGTTTGTTTGTGCGTTTCGAGGAGCCAGGAGCCGACGATGCAGTGTCCAAAATGCCACGCGCCCATGCACACCTTCAGCCGCAGTGGCGTCCAGATCGAGCAGTGCAGCGGCTGCCGCGGCATCTTCCTCGACTACGGGGAGCTGGAGGCGATCACGCGCCTTGAGACCCAGTTCGCCGGCGCCCCGCCGCAGGCCGCTCCCGCGCCGCCTCCGCCGCCGCAGCCCGGTCCCGCCTGGGGCGCGCCGCAGGGCGGCCACTACGGCGGTCACGGCGGCCACCACGGCCACTACGGTCACCGGCGCAAGGGCGGCCTCTCCGGGCTGTTCTTCTCTTCCTGATCTCCCCGGTCTCCCCGGTCTCTCCGGTCTTCCGGGCCATCCGGGCCTTCCGGGGCGCTCACGCGGATCTTGGACTGGCCGTGGGGGAGCTTCTCCCAGTCGTCCATGAAGCGGGCCCGCAGCCCGTGGCGCTCGGCCAGTGAGATCAGCGTCTCGGTGCGGTAGTAGAAGTCCTCGCGCAGCACCTGGTGCTCGGCGCCCTCCGTGCGGTCGAAGGTGAAGTCGAAGAAGCCGCCGGGCGCCAGGATGCGGCCCACGTGTGCCATGCACTCCTCGATGATCCCGATCGGCGAGTGCGAGAAGACGCTGTGCGCGTGCACGACGTCGAAGTGGCCGCTGGGCAGGAAGTCCAGCGTGAGGTCGCGGGTGATGGTCAGGTGCGGCAGCTTCTCCTGGAGCTCATAGGTCACCACCGTCTGCTTGGCGCTGATGAGGATGTCCGGCGAGATGTCGATGCCGTAGTAGTTGCCGGGTTCGAGGTACTGGATGAAGCGCCAGCCCGCGCGGAGGTTGCCGCAGCCGATGTCGAGCATGCGGTGCTCGGGCCGCAGCCCGTGGCTGGTGAGGTAGTCGAACTGCATCTGTCCCAGCGCCAGCCAGCGCTCGTGGCTGCGGCTGCCGACGGCCGCCTTGGGGTCGCGGGCGGCGTCGGAGGCCATCACGGCGCGGTAGTACGCCACGTGGTCGCGATGCTTGAGCCGCAGCCACGCGTCGCGCCCCGTTCGCCTCAGGTAGGGGGTGACGCGACCGGGGTGGCGGAGCGCGTAGCCGATCTTGTGGGCGAGTCGGGCGCGGTTGACGGTCAGGTTGCGGCGGGTCGTCGGCATGTGCGCAGCTTGGTCCAGTTCTGTTCCCCACGCAATTCCTTTGCGTCAGCGTGTTGACGGCCCTCCGACGGACGAGTCGCCCGGAACTCGGGGTGGGGTGGAATCGTTGACGCGGCGACGAATGGACGAGAAGCACACGAGTGGTTGAGGTGACGTGCGATGGCGCTGTGGGACCGCATCAAGGACTCCGCGCAGAAGATGCAGGGCCAGCTCATGGAGAAGAAGACCGAGCTGAAGAGCGGGTCGTTCCGGGACGCGAGCATGGCGATGTGCGCCCTGGTGGCGGCGGCCGACGGCTCGGTCGATCAGGCGGAGCGACAGCGCGTCGCGTCCCTGATCGCGAGCAACCCGGTCCTGCAGAACTTTCCGGCCCACGACCTCCAGCAGCGCTTCAACGGGTACGTGGACCAGCTCACGGCCGACTTCCAGTTCGGCAAGATCAACGTGATGCAGGTCATCGGGACGACGAAGAAGAAGCCGACGGAGGCGCGGGCGGTCATCCAGATCGGCATCGTGATCGGCGGCGCGGACGGGAACTTCGACCCGACGGAGCGGCAGGTCGTGCGCGAGGTGTGCACCACGCTGGAGATCCCGCCGCACGAGTTCGACCTGTGAGGAAAGCTGACCAACGGTAAAAGCTGACGACGACAGCCCGGCCCCCGGGTGGGGTGCCGGGGTGCGGGCGGCAGCGGGGCCGGGGGCTCCGCCCCCAGCCCCGCCGGACAGGCCCTAGTCGCGCTTGCGCAGCGCCAGGTGCAGCTCGCGCAGCCGCGTCTCGTCGACCGGGCTGGGCGCGCCCATCAGCAGGTCCTGCGCGTTCCCGTTGAGCGGGAACGCGATCGTCTCCCGCAGGTTCGGCTCGTCGGCCAGCAGCATCACGATGCGGTCGATGCCGGGTGCGATCCCCCCGTGGGGCGGCGCCCCGTAGCGGAACGCCCGCAGCATGCCGCCGAAGTCGCGCTCCACGTCCTCCGGCGTGTAGCCCGCGATGCCGAACGCCTTGAACATGACCTCCGGCTCGTGGTTCCGGATCGCGCCGGAGGACAGCTCCACCCCGTTGCAGACGATGTCGTACTGCCAGGCCAGCACGTCCAGCGGGTGCCGGGTCTCCAGCGCCTCAAGGCCGCCCTGCGGCATCGAGAACGGGTTGTGGGAGAACTCGATGGCCCCGGTGTCCTCGTTCCGCTCGAACATCGGGAAGTCCACGACCCAGCAGAAGCGGAAGACGCCCTCCTCGAAGTGCCCGGTGCGGCGCGCGGCCTCCACCCGCACCGCGCCCATGATCTTCGACACCTCGTCGTACTCGCCCGCCCCGAAGAAGAGCGCGCTGCCCGGCCCGGCGCCGGTCGCGCCCAGCAGGGCCTTGACGTTCTCCTCCGTCAGGAACTTCGCGATGGGCCCGCTCAGCGCCCCGTCGTCGCCGACCCGCACCCACGCCAGGCCCTTGGCGCCGAGCCCGGTCGCGTAGTCGCCCATCTCGTCGAAGAAGCGGCGCGGCTGCCCGGCCACGTCCGGCACCGGCAGCGCCCGCACGTGCTTGTCGGCGAACGCCCTGAAGCCCGACCCGGCGAAGACGTCCGTGACGTCGACCAGCTCCAGCTTCGCCCGCAGGTCCGGCTTGTCGGAGCCGTACTTCGCCATCGCCTCGCGGAACGGGATCCGCGGGAAGGGCGAGGTGACGTGCCGCCCGCCGCCGAACTCCTCGAACAGCTCGGTCATCACCTTCTCGATGACGGCGAAGACGTCCTCCTGCTCGACGAAGCTCATCTCCATGTCGAGCTGGTAGAACTCGCCGGGCGAGCGGTCGGCGCGGGCGTCCTCGTCGCGGAAGCAGGGCGCGATCTGGAAGTACCGGTCGAAGCCCGCGATCATCAGGAGCTGCTTGAACTGCTGCGGCGCCTGCGGCAGGGCGTAGAAGGTGCCGGGGTGCAGGCGGGAGGGGACGAGGAAGTCGCGGGCGCCCTCGGGCGAGGTGGCCGACAGGATCGGCGTGGCCAGCTCGGTGAAGCCCAGGCCGGTCATCTTCTGGCGGATGGCCGAGATGACCTTCGAGCGCAGCACGATGTTGCGGTGCATCCGCTCCCGGCGCAGGTCGAGGAAGCGGTACTCCAGGCGGCGCTCCTCGCCGACGCCGTCCTCGGCGTTGATGGTGAACGGCACCTGATCGGACGCGCCGAGCACCTCCACCTCGCGGACCTCGACGTCGATCTCACCGGTGGGCAGCTCGGGGTTCACGTTCTCCGCGCCACGGCTGACGACCCGGCCGTCGACGCGGACCACGGTCTCCTTCGCCAGCGAGCCCAGGCGCTCGATGACCGGCTCGATGCCGGGCGTCTCCGGGTGGACGATGAGCTGCGTGATGCCGTAGTGGTCGCGCAGGTCCACGAAGAGGATGCCGCCGAGGTTCCGGCGATTGTGCAGCCAGCCCGAGAGCCGGACATCCGTGCCGATGTTCGCCGAACGCAGCTCGCCGCAGGTGTGGGACCGGTACCGGTGCATCGTCTTCGTCATCCCAGTCATTGGTGGTTTTCGGGTGGCTAACGGGTGGCTTTTCGCGGTCGCAGGAGCCCTTGCAGAGGCCCTTGCAGACTACCGTCCCGGGCTACGCCTGTTCGCCGCCGGTGGACAGATAGGCATAAAGTTGTGCGATATGCATACAGAGGACGTCCTGGCCGCGCTGGACGCCTGCCGTATAGGCGTCTGGCGCTGGGAGGGCGAGGAGGGGATGATCAGCCTCGACGCCGTCGCCGCCGAGCTGATCGGGCTGCCGTCCACGCCGGTCACCGTCCCCGACCACGTCGTCCGCGCCCACTTCCACGTGGCGGACTACGTCCAGGGCTACCGCGGCATGGTCGCCGCCGCGGCCGACGGCCGGGTCGGCGAGGCCGAGCTGCGGGTCGTCGCCGAGGACGGCGGCGTGGTGCGCACCCTGCGCAGCCGCGCCCGCAGCCTCCAGGGCGGCCTGCCGTCCGCACCCGGCGTTCCCCACACGCCCTCCGTCATCGTCGGCATCCTCGCCGAGGCGGCCGAGGAGGAGCCGCCCTCCGCCGCCCGCCCCGCCACGCCGGACGCGGCGGAGTGGCGGCGCGCCCGCGAGGCGTTCCTGCTGGACGTCGGGCAGGCGCTGTCGGAGGCCAGCACCACCCGCGAGGTGCTGCGGATCGCGAGCTCCCTGGCCATGCCCGGCTTCGAGCCCTCCGCCACCGGCGTCTTCAGCCGCGAGGGCGACCACCTGCGGGTGATCGAGTACCACACCCAGCACGGCGACGCCGAGCGGGACAGCGAGCTGATGGAGGCGCTGCACCGTGCCGTGCCCCTCTCCCGCGCGCGGGTGGACTCCGCCGGGCCGCCGGCCGGGGTCATGCGCACCGGGCACGCGGTCTACCTCCCCTCCCCCGCCGACTTCGAGGAGCGCTACCCCGAGGTGTGGAACGAGCTGTGGCCCACGCTCAGGCGATTCGGCCACCAGTCCTGGGGCTTCCTGCCGCTGACGGTGGCCGGGCGCACCATCGGCGTCTGGCTCGTCTGCTTCGACACGCGCCACGCCTTCACCTTCGAGGAGCGGGCGCTGCTGTCCACCATCGCCCGGCAGCTGGCCCAGGCCCTGGCGCGGGCGTTCCTCCACGACACCGAGCGCGAGCTCACCGCCGACCTCCAGCACACCATGCGGCCCGCCCCCAGCCCCACCGTCCCCGGGATGCGGATCGCGGCCCGCTACGTGCCCACGGGCGGCGGGCTGCGGGTCGGCGGCGACTGGTACGACGTGATCCCGCTGCCGTCCGGGCGCGTTGCGCTGATCATCGGTGACGTGCAGGGGCATGACGTGCGGGCCGCGGCGATCATGGCGCAGCTCCGCATCGCGCTGCGCGCCTACGCCTCCGAGGGCCACCACCCGGACGGGGTGCTCTCGCGCGCCTCCCGCTTCCTCGCCACCCTCGCGCCCACCGCCGGGAAGGCGCACGCCGAGCCCGACGACCGCTTCGCCACCTGCCTGTACGTGGAGGTCGACCCGCCCTCCGGCACGCTCGACATCGCCCGCGCGGGCCACCCGGATCCGGCGATGCTGCTCGAGGACGGCACGATGATCAACCGGCCGACCGCCGGCGGGCTGCCGCTGGGCATCGACCCGGCCGGAGACTACCCGACCACCCGGCTGGTGCTGGAGCCCGGCGAGACGCTGCTGCTGTGCACGGACGGGCTGATCGAGGCGGGCCACCTCGACGTGGACGCCGGGTGGGCGCGGCTGCGCAAGGCGCTCGCGGCCATCAGCCCGGCCGCCGACCTGGAGGACGTGGCCGACGCCCTGATCGACACGGCGCGGCGGCCCGGCGGCGTACCCGATGTGGCCGCCGCGGGGGGCCTCGTGCCCGGCTCGGCCGAGGAGGACGACATCGCGCTGCTGCTGCTGGAACGCCCCGAGACGCCCGCGACGGGCGTGCGCGGGCCGGTGCGGCGGGTGGTGCTGACCATCGCCCAGTCCGAGCCCTCCCGCGTCGCCCAGGCGCGCGGCCAGCTCGACGCGCTGCTGCACGACTGGAAGGACTCCGGCCGGGTCTACGGGGCGGCGCTGATGCTCTCGGAGGTCGTGACGAACGTCCTCACCCACACCGACGGCGACGCACTGCTCGTGGCCGAGCTGAGCGGGCAGGCGGGCGACCGGCTGCTGCGGGTGGAGGTCACCGACCCCAGCGACGAGCTTCCCCACCGGCGGGAGCCCGGCGAGCTGGCGTCCTCGGGACGCGGCCTGATGCTGATGGAGTCGCTGGCCGACGCCTGGGGCGTGGCGCCGCGCGGCGAGGGCAAGACGACGTGGTTCGAGCTGCGGGAGGGGCCGCCCGGCCTGTGAGACGGACCTGCGCCCTTGCCCTACGCCCCTTGCCCCCTGCGCCCCCCTATACCCGCGTGCGGCCGGACGCCGGGCCGTACCAGTCGCCCACCCCCAGCTCCCCCCGCGCCGCCCGCGCGACACGCACGCGCCGCCACGAGCGGTCCACGTACGCCGTGACCAGCACCGGAACCGCTCCGGCGAACGCCAGCGCCTGGAGTATCCGGCGCTCTCCCCAGGGAATGAGCAGCATGGCGTACGCGCACAGCAGGCACCACGCGGCGGACAGCAGTGCCATGCGCACCACCCAGGAACGGCGGACCAGGCTGCGCATGCCCCGCCACGCGCTCGCCGGCAGGCGCCGCCGGGCCAGCCACAGGACCACCGCCCAGAGTACGGCGATCAGCGCCCCGCACCAGAGGCGTTCCGGCCACGGCGCGGGCAGGGCGGTGAGGTCGCCCTCGGCCGCGAAGGCGCGCGTCGGCGGCAGCGTGAACCACAGGCAGGGCAGGGCGATCCAGCGGGCGCGGCGCAGCAGCCTGTGCAGCCAGACGTCGACGTTGTGCCGCGTCATCTCGCTCTGCGGGGCCTGAGCCAGGACATCGATCCCGGCCGAGACCAGCTCCGTGACCTTCGCCTTGCCCGTTCGGTACCGCAGGTTGGCTATCCCCGCATGGGCGCTGTCATCCGCCGGGTCGAGCGCGATCGAGCGCTGCCAGGCGGTGACGGCCTCCTCGTAACGCCCCATGCGCTCCAGAATCCGTGCCCTCAGCCGGTGGGGGGCCGGCTCCTCGGGTGCGAGCCGCACCGCCTCCGCCGCCGACACCAGCGCCTGCTCGCAGCGGGCCCGGATCTCCTCCTTGCCGCTCGCCCCCTGGGCGCTCATCAGCACCCGGGCCAGCGTCCAGTGCTCGGCCCACCCCTCGGGCGCCAGCCGCACCGCCTCGTACGCCGCCTGCCGGGCCTCGGGGACGCGCTGCGTGGTCAGCAGGGACTGCGCCAGCAGCCGGTGCGCGTAGGCGCTCTGCGGCATCAGCTCGACCGCCCGCGCCGCCGCCGTGGGCGCCTCCTCCGCTTCCCCCAGGATGATGTTGAACCGCGCGAGGAACGCCCAGGCCCAGGCGTTGTCCGGCTCGCGGGCCACGACACCGGTCAGCATCGCCACCGCCTCTCCCGGCCGCCTGGCCTCGCCCAGTGCCTCGGCGCGACGGACCTCGGCCAGGCCGTCGTCGCCGTCCCCCGTGGTCACACCATCCTCCGGCGCTTCAGATACTCCAGCAGCTCGTCGTACGTCCCGCCCTCGTTCCCGTACAGCGCGACGTTGCGCGCGGTGGCGAACCACGCTCCGGTGGACGGGCGTACCTCCTTCGCCGCCGCCAGCAGGTCGGGCATGCCGATCATGCGGGGCTGGCCGGTGCGGACGGAGTCCAGGAGGGCGCGCTCGGCGGCCGTTTCGCAGATGTGGGCGAGGTCGGCGCCGGAGTAGCCGTCCGTGCGGCGGGCGAGCTTGCCGAGGTCGATCCCGGCGACGGGGCGCTCGCGCAGGTGGTAGTGGAGGATGGCCACGCGCGCCTCCTCGTCGGGCGGCAGCACGAGCAGCGTCCGGTCCAGGCGGCCGGGTCGGCGCAGCGCGGCGTCCACATCCCAGGGGTGGTTGGTGGCGGCGAGCACGAAGATGCCCTCGTTGGCGCTGGCGGAGGCGACACCGTCCAGCTCGGTGAGGAGCTGGTTGACGGTGTTGCGCATGCCGCCGTGATGGATGCGGCTGCGCTTGCCGCCGAGAGCGTCCAGCTCGTCGAGAAAGACGACGCAGGGCGCGTTGCGGCGGGCGGTGGCGAAAATGTCGCTGAGGTTGCGTTCGGAGGCGCCTGTCCACATGTCGAGCACGTCGCTGATCGCGATGTTGATGAACCGCGCGCCCAGCTCGCCGGCGACCGCTCGCGCCAGGAACGTTTTGCCGCTGCCGGGCGGGCCGTAGAGCAGCAGCCCGCCGCGCAGGCTCTTGCCGTACAGCCGCCGCAGCTCGGGATTCCGCATGGGCGCGAGAAACGCCGCCTCCAGCCGCTCCTTCACCTCCCGCATCCCGCCGACGTCCGCCAGCCGCACACTCCCGGCCGCCTCCACATCCCACGCGGCCGCGTCCCCGGCGTCCCCCGCGCCGTCGACGGCCAGCGGCTCCTCGGGCACGTCCGGCTCATCGGGTTCATCGGGCTCCTGGGTGACGAAGCGGGGCGCTACGACATCCGCCACCTCACTCTCGGCCCGCTGCCAGTCGAACTCTTGCGTATGCGGCTGGGGCTGCGGCTGTGGCGCGGGCGCCGGTCCGGGCCCCGTCACCGCCTCGGCCATCAACGCCCGCGCCTCGGCGTTGTCGGGCGCACGCTGCAACGCGACGGCGACCTCGGCGACGGCCTCCGTGCCGCGCCCGGCGTCCAGCAGCAGCCTCGCGAGGTGCAGCCGCAACGGCACGTCGTCGGGCGCGGCCTCAACTGCCCTGCGCAGGCTCGCTATCAGCGGCGATTCGTGTTCCTCCGGCATGCCTGCCAGCCTAAGTGTTGAGGGTGACAGCACTCGCCTGGCGCTCTTGGCGGTCACCGAAACCCAAACCGTCTTACCGACGGCGTGACGGATGACGCCCCAGTCGTCGGCGAGGGCCCGCTACCTTGGCGTTCGTTCGTCGCCATCTCGCATGTCCACCGACCGGCTGAGGGGCCGCGTGTGCTGTCGTCAGTGCTGACTTTCCTTCCCGTGGCCGGGCTGCTCGTCATCACGCCGGGACCGGACATGGCGCTGATCACGAAGAACGCCCTCACCCGGGGCCGTCAGGGGGCGCTGGCCACGGCCCTGGGCATCGAGAGCGGGCTGCTGGTGTGGACGGCGGCCTCGGTGCTGGGCATCACGGCGGTGATCCGGGCGTCGGAAACCGCGTTCACCGTCCTGCGGTACGCGGGTGCCGCGTACCTCGTCTACCTGGGAGTGTCCGCCCTGCTCGCACTGCGCGCGGCCGGGGAACGAGCCGGGAAGGAGAAGGAGAAAGACAAGGAGGGGGAGGGGGAGGGGGAGCCGCCGGCGCCGCGGGGGCTCCCGGCGGCGGGGTCGCCGTTCCGCCAGGGGCTGCTGAGCAACATCTTCAACCCGAAGATCGTGCTCTTCTTCACCAGCCTCATCCCGCAGTTCGTCAGCCCGGACGGCTCCTACGTGGCGCAGACCGCCCTGCTGGCGGGCATCTTCATGGTGATGGGCCTGCTCTGGCTGGTCACCTACGCCTGGTTCACGAGCGCCGCCAGCGCCTTCCTGCGCCGTCCCCGCGTCAACAAGGTCATCGGGGCGGCCACCGGCTGCGTCCTGATCGGCTTCGGCGCCGCCCTCGCGATCGAGCCCTGATCAACGGCGCGGCGGCGCGGCCCGTTCCACCTCGCTGATGTGGCGGCGTATCGCGTCCGCCTCCGGTACGCCGCACTCCTCCGCCAGCTCCAGCGCGCGCCGCCAGTGGTGCAGCGCCAGCTCCGGCCGGCCCTGGGCCGCGGCGACCTTCGCCCGCCCGTCGTGGGCGATCGCCCGCCGGTAGCTCAGCCCGACGCCCTCGGTGGTGCGCAGCGCCCGGTCGAAGCAGGAGCGCGCGGCCGGAAGGTCCCCGAGGGCGTAGTGGATCTGGCCCAGCACGCCCAGCGCGAGGCTCCTGACGTCCGGGCTGTCGATGCCCTCGGCCAGGTCCAGCGCGGCGCGGCACTCGGCCAGCGCCTCCTCGGCGCGGCCCTGCCGCAGCAGGCAGTCGGCCAGGTGCGCCCGGCTGCGGGCCTCCCCCTCCGCGCTGTCGGCCTCGCGGCCCAGGCGCAGCGACTCGCGCATGTACTCCTCCGCCACCTCCAGCTCACCCTTGCGGCTGTGGGCCCAGCCGAGGTTGAACAGGGTCAGGACCCTCGCCCTGTGGCTGTGCGGTTCCAGCGCCAGGACCTCGCGCTGGGCGGCGATCGCCTCGTCATACGCGCCGAGCTGGGTGTAGACGACGCCGAGATTCGCCAGCGCGGCCGCCATGTCCCACGCCGATCCGGCCCGGCGCATGACGTCGACGACGGGCCGCAGGGTCTCCAGCGCCGCGTGGTACTCGCCGAGCCGGTAGTGCGCGCTGCTCATGGTGCGCAGTATGCGCGCGGCACCGACCTCGTCCCCGCGCTCCCGCTCGATGGCCAGGCCCTGGCGGAACGCGCGAAGCGCCTTGGCGAAGCGGCCCGTGGAGACGTGGGCGTAGCCGACGCCCCGGTGGATGGCGGCCTCGACGTCGGCGTCCCTGGTGAGCCGCGCCGCCCGCAGCCCGACGGTGTAGCCCGCGAGGGCCTCCTCCACGTAGCCGTGCCGCAGCAGGCAGGAGCAGAGCACCTCGGCCAGTCGCGTCGCCTGCCGGGACAGGCCGTGGGCGTGGGCGTTCTCGATCGCGGCGACGAACGTGCGGTGCCCGAAGGCGACGGCCGCCTTGGCGTCGGCGATGGTGCGCAGCGTGGGGAACTCGGATCGGCGGCCGGCGTCGCGCGCGGCGAGCGGGCTGCCGGGGTCCACGAGTTCCTCGATGGCGTGGCCGAGGCACAGGTAGTGCTCGGTGAGGCGGAGGGCGGCGGCGCGGCGTTCGGCCTCGGGCTCCTCGGCCTCGGCGAGGGCGCGGGCGTAGCTGGCGAGCAGGTCGTGGACGTGGTAGCGGCCGGCGGCGTGCTCGGTCAGCAGATGGGCGGTGGTCAGCGACTCCAGGAGGCGCTCGGCCTCGTCGACGGGGGCGTCGAGCAGCGCGGCGGCGTCGTAGGCGTCCAGGTCGGGGCCCGGGTGGAGGCCCAGCCGCCGGAAGAGGGTCTGGGCGTCGGGAGCGAGCTGCCGGTGGGAGACGGCGAACGCCGCCCGCACGCCGCGGTCGCCGACGGCCAGCTCGGCCAGGCGCCCCCGCTCGTCGCGCATCCGGTGCGCGAGGTGGGCGACGGTCCAGGCCGGGCGGTGGTGGAGGCGGGAGGCGGCGATGCGGATGGCCAGCGGCAGGTGGCCGCACAGCGCGACGACGGTGTCGACGGCGTCGCTGGCGTCGCCGGCGTCGCCATCGCCTTCGGGGAGCCGGGAGACCTGGCGGAAGAGGGCGACGGCGTCGTGGTGGGGCAGCAGGTCGAGCGACAGGGGACGCGCGCCCTCCAGGGCGGTCAGCCGCAGGCGGCTGGTGACGAGCACGGCGGCGGTGGCCGTGCCGGGCAGCAGCGGGCGTACCTGGGCCTCGTCGGCGGCGTTGTCGAGCACGAGGAGCGCCCGCCTGCCGGCCATCTCCGAACGCCAGCGGGCCACCCGCTCCTCGTGCGCGTCGGGCACGTGCTCGGGCGGCACGCCGAGCTGGCGCAGCAGCAGGCCGAGGGTGGCGTCGGGGGTGAGGGGGGCGCGGTCGGGGCTGTGGCCGTGGAGGTTGACGAAGAGGCGGCCGTCCGGGTAGCGGTCGGCGGCGAGGTGGGCGACGCGCACGGCCAGGGTGGTCTTGCCGATGCCGGGCATGCCGTCGAGCACGGTGATGGACAGGCCCGTGGCGGTGTCGGGGGCGTTCACGGCGCGCAGCACGTCGTCGACCTCGGCGCCGCGCCCGGTGAAGTCGGCGATGTCGTACGGCAGGGTCTGCGGGGGCGCGGGTGCGGATGCGGGTGCGGGTGCCGGCTCGGGACCTGCCGGCGGCGTCGGCGGCGTGGCCGTGTCCCCGCCGGTGGGGCGGCGGGGGCCGGGCAACGCCGTCAGGGCGGGGTCGCCGCGCAGCATCCGGTGGTGCAGGGCGCGCAGGTCGGGGCGCGGGTCGATGCCCAGCTCGTCCGCCAGCGTGGCGCGGGTGCGCTCGTAGACCGCCAGCGCCTTCGGCTGCCGGCCCGACCGGTACAGCGCCAGCATCAGCTGCGCGGCGAAGCCCTCGCGCAGCGGGTGGGCGTCGAACAGCCGGGTCAGCTCCGGCACGAGGGCGGCGGACTCCCCGTCCGCCAGGCGCAGCTGCATCAGCAGCTCGTGGGCGTCGAGCCGCTGCTCCTCCAGCCTCGCCGCGGCCGCCTCGATCGGCCCGCCGGTTCCGGCCGGGCCGCCGCCACCGCCCGTCAGGTCGGCCAGGGCGGGGCCGCGCCACAGCCCGAGGGCGTCCCGCAGCTGGCGGGCGGCGGCCGCCCGCGCGGCGCCGCCGTCCGGGGAGTCTCCCGCGGCGGCGGCGCGGGCGGCGTCGACGGCGCGGGTGAAGCGGTGCGCGTCCACGCGGTCCCCGGGAACGGCGATCCGGTACCCGGGCTCATGGCTGAGGAGGACCGGGCGCAGGGCGGGGAGCCGGCGGCGCAGCGCGGCGATGGCGTTGTGGAGCTGGCGGCGGGCGGTGTCGGGCGGGGCCTCGTCCCACACGGCGTCCACCAGCGCCTCGGACGTGACGACTCGGTCGGGGTCGAGCAGCAGCGCGGCGAGCAGCCGGCGTTGCCTCGGGCCGGGCACGCGCAGCCGCTGCCCGCCGACGCGCAGCTCCATCGGCCCCAGGAGCCGGAACTCCAGGCCGTCGCCGCCCTCGTGGTCCCCCATACGATCGGTCGGATCGTCCATCCCCGCAGTATGCCCCGGGGGGAGGGGGCCGGGGAGGGCGAACGCGTGGGAGCTGGGATGGCGCCGGGCAGGCACCATCCCAGCCCGCGTCCCCCGTGCGCCTCCGCCACAGCATCGGGCCGTGGACCTGGTCCGTGGGGGGGTACGGACCTGCGCCCCAATGCCCCCCGTGGTGCGGCGGAGACGAGGTCACCCGGTCAGCGGACTCGGTGACGGGCTCAGCCTCGCATCGGCCGCTCTCCGTTCACCATCCGCTCACCATCCGCGCCGCACCGGGCGCCGCACCGGCACCGCCGTCAGGCGGCGGGGGCGGCGGGGGCGGTGGGGATGGTGCCGAGGCGGCCGGCCTGGAAGTCGTCGAAGGCCTGGGTGAGCTCGGCGTGGGTGTTCATCACGAAGGGGCCGTACCAGGCCACGGGCTCGCGGATGGGCAGCCCGCCGAGGAGGACGACCTCCAGGTGGGGGGTGTGCGAGTCCTGGGTGGCGTCCGCGCGGAGGGTGAGGGAGTCGCCGGGGCCGAAGACGACGGCCTGGCCCGCGTGGAAGGGACGGCGCTCCTCGCCGGCCGAGCCGCGGCCGGCCAGGGCGTAGGCGAGGGCGTTGAAGTCGGGCCGCCAGGGGAGGGTGAGCTGGGCGCCGGGGCTGAGGGAGGCGTGGAGCATGGTGATGGGGGTGTGGGTGGCCCCCGGGCCCTCGTGGCCGGCGAGGTCGCCGGCTATGAGGCGGATCAGGGCGCCGCCGTCCTCGGAGGCGAGGAGCCTGACGCTGCCGCCGCGGATGTCCTGGTACCTGGGCGGGAGCATCTTGTCGCGGGCGGGGAGGTTGACCCAGAGCTGGAGGCCGTGGAAGAGGCCGCCGCTGACGACCAGCTCATCGGGCGGGGTCTCGATGTGGAGGAGGCCGGAGCCCGCGGTCATCCACTGGGTGTCGCCGTTGGTGATGGTCCCGCCGCCGCCGTGGGAGTCCTGGTGGACGAAGGCGCCGTCGATGATGTAGGTGACGGTCTCGAAGCCGCGGTGGGGGTGCCACGGGGTGCCCTTCGGCTCGCCGGGCGCGTACTCCACCTCGCCCATCTGGTCCATCATGATGAACGGGTCGAGGTGGCGGTGGTGGATCCCGGCGAAGGCGCGGCGGACGGGGAAGCCCTCGCCCTCGACGCCCTCGGGGGCGGTGGTCACCGCACGCACGGGGCGGCGGGCGGGCGCGGGGGCGGGGGCCGCCACGCGGGGCAGGGCGAGGGGGTTCTCGACGGTGACGGCGGGCATGGCGACGGCCTCCCGGGGCGGCGATGACTTGTTCAGTTGAAAGTTGAACTTCTCAGGAAGTTTAGCCGTACATCCGGCGCATCGTGTAGTCGACCATCTCCTCCACCGCGCGCGCGTCCAGCACGATGCGGTGCTCGCCCTCCATGTCCAGCGCGAAGCCGTACCCCGAGGGCAGCAGGTCCAGCACCTCGCCGCCGGTGACCGTGAAGTACCGCGAGTCCTTCCCGGCGTAGCGGCGCAGCTCCTTCAGGGAGGTGAAGAGCGGGATCACCGGCTGCTGGGTGTTGTGCAGCGCCAGGAAGCCGGGGTTCTCGCCGCGCGGGCAGTAGATCTTGGAGGAGAGGAAGACGTCGTGGAACTCCTCGGTGGAGGTCGCGCCCGAGGTGTACGCCCGCAGCGCGTCGGTGAGCGAGGGCGGCGCCGGGGGCGCCGCGGCCGGGGCGGTGGCGGCCTGGGGCTGGGTCTGCGGCTGTGTCTGGGGCGGCGGCGGGGGCTGCTGGTACATCTGCTGGCCCGGGTAGCCCGGCGGGGTCGGCGGCGGCTGCTGGTAGGGCTGCTGGCCGGCGTAGGCGGACTGGTCGTAGCCGTACATGAGTCAGAAGCGTACTTAAGGCGGCGTCAGGACGTATCCGGCCACGAAATCCGGTCCCGGAATCCGGCCGGATCCCGCTTGCCTGTTATTACTGCCGGGTAGCATGATGGTTGTTACCTTAGCTACCTGCCGGTACGAGCCATACGGAGACGTCGCCATGGGGCACTACAAGTCGAACCTCCGCGACATCGAGTTCAACCTGTTCGAGGTCCTGGGCCGTGAGGCCGTCTACGGCAAGGGCCCGTTCGCCGACACCGATCCCGAGACCGCGCGCAGCGTGCTCGCCGAGGTCTGCCGGCTCGCCGAGAACGAGCTGGCCGCGTCCTTCGTCGAGTCCGACCGCAACCCGCCCGTCTTCGACCCCGCCACCCACACCGCGCCCGTACCGGAGGCGTTCAAGCGCAGCTACCGCGCGTACATGGACGCCGAGTGGTGGCGGCTCGGCATCGGCGAGGAGCTCGGCGGCGTCGACGCGCCTCGCTCGCTGATCTGGGCGGCGGCCGAGGCCGTGCTGGGGGCCAACCCCGCCATCTGGATGTACGCCTCGGGCCCGGCGTTCGCCCAGGTGCTGTACGCCGAGGGCACGGAGGAGCAGCGCAGGATCGCCCAGCTCATGATCGACAAGGAGTGGGCGCCGACCATGGTGCTCACCGAGCCCGACGCCGGCTCCGACGTGGGCGCGGGCCGGACCAGGGCGATCCCGCAGGACGGCGGCCACTGGCACATCGAGGGCGTCAAGCGCTTCATCACCTCCGGCGAGCACGACCTCACCGAGAACATCGTCCACTTCGTGCTCGCCCGCCCCGAGGGGCACGGGCCGGGCACCAAGGGCCTGTCGCTGTTCATCGTGCCGAAGTACGACGTCGACTGGGAGACCGGCGAGCTGGGCGAGCGCAACGGCGTCTGGGCCACCAACGTCGAGCACAAGATGGGCCTGAAGGTCTCCAACACCTGCGAGCTGACCTTCGGCGGCGCCGGGGGCGACGGCCGCCCCGCCAAGGGCTGGCTGATGGGCGAGAAGCACGACGGCATCCGGCAGATGTTCAAGGTCATCGAGATGGCGCGGATGATGGTCGGCACGAAGGCGATCGCCACGCTCTCCACGGGCTACCTCAACGCGCTGGAGTACGCCAAGGAGCGGGTGCAGGGCCCGGACCTCACGCAGTTCGCCGACAAGGCGGCCCCGCGCGTCACCATCACCCACCACCCCGACGTGCGGCGTTCGCTGATGACGCAGAAGGCGTACGCCGAGGGGATGCGGGCGCTGGTGCTCTTCACCGCCAGCGTGCAGGACTCGATCCTCGTCAAGGAGCGGGCGGGCGAGGACACCACGGCGGAGGAGGCGCTCAACGACCTGCTGCTGCCGGTCGTCAAGGGCTACGGCTCGGAGCGCTCCTACCAGCAGCTCGCCGAGTCCCTCCAGACGCTGGGCGGCTCGGGCTACCTCCAGGAGTACCCGATCGAGCAGTACATCCGGGACGCGAAGATCGACACCCTCTACGAGGGGACGACCGCGATCCAGGGCATGGACTTCTTCTTCCGCAAGATCGTCCGCAACCAGGGGATCGCGCTGACCGCCCTCGCGGAGGAGATCAAGAAGTTCCTGGCCGAGGCCCCGGGCGGCGAGGAGCTGGCGACGGCGCGGGACCAGCTCACGCGGGCGGTGGGCGAGCTGGAGGGCATGGCCGGCGTGATGCTCACCGACCTGGCCGCCACGGAGAAGGACGTCACCTCGCTGTACAAGGTGGGCCTGAACGCCACGCCCTTCCTGCTCGCCTCGGGCGACGTCATCGTCGGCTACCTGCTGCTGCGCGGTGCGGCCGTGGCGGCGGCCAAGGTGCCGGGCTCAGCGGGCCGGGACGTGCCCTTCTACCAGGGCAAGATCGCCGCGGCGAAGCACTTCGCCGCGACGGTCCTGCCGGCCGTGGCCGTGGCCCGCTCGGTCGCCGAGGGCACCGACCTGTCGCTGATGGAGCTGGACGAGGCCGCGTTCTGAGCCTCTTCCTCCTCGTCGTCGGTCGGCGTCGTCAGAGGCCGTCGGTGAACAGCAGCCGGTTCGGGGAGGTCGGGCCCACCGTCAGCACGCCGGGGGTGGCCTCGGCGATGATCCAGTCCGCGATCTGGCCCGGCGAGGCCGACGGCGCGTAGCTCTTGACGAGCGCGGCGACGCCGGCGACGTGCGGGCTGGCCATCGAGGTGCCGTTCAGCGAGACGCTGCCGCCGCCGAGCCGGGCCGAGACGATGTCCTGGCCGGGCGCGAACAGCTCCAGGCACCGGCCCCAGTTGCTGAAGCTGGTCTGGCGGTCGGCCCGGTCGCTCGCGCCGATCGTCAGCGCCCCGCGGGCGCTCGCCGGGGAGACCTGGCAGGCGTCCTTCGACTCGTTCCCCGCGGCGACGACCGGCAGGACGCCGGCGGCCGCCAGGTTGTCGGCCGCCTCGTTGACGGAGGAGTTGTACGCCCCGCCGAGCGAGGCGTTGGCCACGGCGGGCTGCTGGGCGTTGCGCGCGACCCAGTCGAAGCCCGCGATGACCCCGGCCCAGGAGCCCTGGCCGTCGCAGCCGAGGACCCGGACGCTGACCAGCCTCGTGCCGGGGGCCACGCCGTAGGTCTCGCCGCCGGCGGTGCCCGCGACGTGCGTGCCGTGCCCGTTGCAGTCCTCGCCGTTCCGCCCGTCGTTGACGGCGTCGAAGCCGGGGACGGCGCGGCCGTCGAACTCCTCGTGCCCGTAGTCGATGCCGGTGTCGATCACGTAGACCGTGGTGCCGGCGCCGGCGCTGCGCGTGGTGAACTGCCCGTCCAGCGGCAGGAGTCGCTGGTCGATCCGGTCAAGGCCCCACGAGGCGGCGGCCCTCCCGGGCTCGATGGGCTCCGCGACGGCGTGCGCGTCCTGCTCGACCGCCGAGACGCCCGGCATCGCGCGCAGCGCCTCCAGCTGGTCGGCGGTCAGCTTGGCGGCGAAGCCGTTGAGCACCGTGGTGTAGGTGAACAGCGGCTCCACGCCGGGGGCCGCCGTGCGCAACGCCGCGTCGGGGGTGATGCCCTCGTCGAGCGTGACGATGTACTGGTCGCGGATGGGGTCGGCCGCCTCCACCAGCGGCGCGGGCTCGCCGCCTTCGGCGGCTGTCGGGAGATGAGCGGCTGTGAGGAGGAGGGCGGCGCCCAGGGCGACCGCCATGGCGAGGAGACGACGCAACATCAGGCCACTCCTATGACAGTGAGTATCGGCACAGCTGCTCTAAGTATTTCCTGAGAAGAGCTGTGCAATATCACTCAAAGGAGTGAACTACGGTCGAGAAGCGGGCATTTGCTCTGGTTTCAGGCACGCTCCGGCGCGTTCCGGCGCGCTCAGGCGGGGTTGCGGTGACGGTGATCGCTCGTGTTCGATGCTGTGGTACTTCGCCACTGTGTGAGCCGAACGGGGGAGGGGCCTGACCGTGCCGGTGTGCGCGCTGCCGTCTGCTGCCGCGGGCTGGTGTCGCCGGGCGGCGAGGCGGGTGCTGCTGGGGCTCCTGCTGGCTGGCGGGCTCCTGCTGCTGGGCGCCGTCTTCGCGGACCAGGCGCGCGCCGCCGGGTCCGAGGGGCACGGTGACTCCTCCGACCCCCTGGCCTCGGCGGTCGCCGAGGCGGGCGAGCTGCTGACGGACGAGGCGGACCCTGCCGACGCGGCCGACGCGGGTGAGCCGCAGGTGGCCGAAACGCTCGAGCCGGTGGTGAGCGGGCTGACCGAGCTGACGGAGACGGTCGGGCTGGGCGGGCTCGGCGGGCTGACGGAGCGGGCGCCGGGAGACGACGTCGCGGTCCCCGGTGAGGACCTGGAAGATCTGGAGGGCCTGGGGGACTTGGAGGAGCTCGTCCCCGTCCCGGCGCCGCCGTCCGTGCCGCCGCGGCAGGAGCCCGCTCCCGCCCCTGCCCCGGAGGGCGACGGGGACGGTCACGGAGCGGATGGCCCGGGTGGTCCGCCCGACGCCGGCCCGGCCGGGGCCACCGGCGTTCCCCCCACGACGTCCGCCGCCGCCTCGCCCGCTCCCCCGCCGCCCTCCGCCCCGCCCAGGGCCGCCTCCGACGAAGAAACCGGCGAAACGGACGAGTCCGGTGCGCCTCGGGACGGCGCGCCGCGCCCGCCCGCCCCCGGCGGCCGGTGCGCCGGTCCGGTGGGCGGCGATCCGACGCCGCGCTCCCCCGACCAGTACGCCACGAGCGAGGCGCGCCAGCCGCTGGTGACGCCGCCCGGCGGCGAACGCCGCGTGAGAGACACGGCCACGGCGCTGCGTGGCCGCCCCCAGGACTCCGCCGAACTCCCCGGCTGACGGGACGCGCGCGCCCGGCGCGCTGCCGAGTCCCGTCTGTTCGCGAGAGAGAAACGCGGAGCGACCGTGAAGAAGTCCGAGGAAGAGATCATCGAGATCCTGGTGGCGTACGACGCGACGGAGTCCGTGTCCGCGGCCGCGAAGATCACCGGATGTGATCCGAAGACCGTGCGCCGGTATGTGGCCGTCCGGGACGAGGGCCGGCCCGTCACCGGGCGGGCCCGCCGGGCGCGGCTGGCCGACCCGTACATGGCGAAGATCGAGGAGTGGGTGGACCGCTCCCAGGGCCACATCACGGCGGCCCGGGTCCACGAGCGGCTGGTGAGGCTGGGCTTCACCGGCAGCAGGCGCACCACCCGGCGCATGTTAGGCGAGGCCAGGGACGAGTGGCGGCGCGGGAACCGCCGCCCCGGCCGGGCCTGGCTCCCCGAGCCCGGCCTGTGGATGCAGTTCGGCTGGGGGGAGGGGCCCACGGTGCCGGGACCGGACGGCGCGCCCCGCCGCACCTCGCTGTTCTGTGCCTGGCTGCCGTGGTCGCGCTTCCGGGTCGTGATCCCGTGCTGGGACCGCACGACGCCCACCCTGATCTGCTGCCTCGACGCCGCGCTCCGCGCGATGGGCGGCGTGCCGACGTACGCCCTCACCCGCCCTCGGCCCCGCGGCGGCGTGGAGCTTCGGCACCCGGTCCTGGTCGCCGCCGCCCGGCACTACGGGATCCAGCTGCGCGCCTGCGTCCCGGCGGAGGCGGCGGCCGGCGGGGCCGGCGGGGCCGGTGGGGCCGTCGGCCGGGAGAGCGTGCGGATCGCCGCCGCCGACCTGGTGCCGACCGACGCCGGCCTGCCCGCGGCGTATCCGTCCTTCGCCGAACTCCAGGAGGCCTGCCGGGCACTGGGCGAGCGGGCCGGCGCCCACGGCGGCGCACCCGGAGCCGGGCGCCTGGCGGTGGAGCGGGACTGCCTGCACGCCCTGCCACCCGCGCCGTCCACGCCGGTGCTGGGCCGGGCCGTGACCGTGCGGGCCGACCACACCATCGAGTACGGGTCGCTGCGGTACCCCGTGCTGCCGGGTCTGGCCGGGCGCGAGGTCTGGGTCCGCCCGGTGTGTGGCGACCTCGCCGTCGTCGCCTACCTGGCGGCTCCGGCCGGCCACCCGGCGTGGCCGCCGGGCCGCGCCGGGCTGACCGAGATCGCCCGGCACCGCATCCGGAAAGGGCACGCGGAGAGGACATGAACCGTCCCCCGGCGGTGCCGGAAAGTGTCCCGGTGTGCGGAGTTGAGCTGTCCACGGCCTCGGGCCGGGCCGAAAGGCGACAACCACCGCGCGGTCCAAAGGCGGTGAAGTCCGGCAATCCCGCCCGGCTGCCGGCCGATTCGCGGCGTATTCCCGGATCCTTCCGGGGCCCGGGCTCGTTCCCCGCGTTTCGTTGACACCCGAATTGATGCGCCGTCACCTTGGTCGCCGAGTCCCAGAGGGACCTCAGATGCCGAAAAGGAGAGTCATGCGAATTCAGCGACGTGGGGCAACGATACTCGGCGCCCTGGCACTCGGTGTGCTGCCGCTCACCTTCGCCTCCCAGGCGCAGGCGGCGGAGCCGCACACGGTCAGCCTCACCGTCGGCCCGGTGGTCCTCCCCGGCGTTCCGATCGAAGTCTGTATCGACACCACCTGCACCCCGACCTCTCCCCTCCTCGACGTGACGGCCACCGCGGAGGTGACCACCGAGGCCACGACGGGACTCACGCTGACGCCGGCCTCCTGCCCGGACGGCAGCCTCGGCGTCGCGATCCGCGCGTCCTCCGGCACCGCCGCCGACGCCACCGTCGAACTCACCGTCACCGGCACGGCCCTGGACGGTGAGCGGAAGGAACTCACCGTCGGCCCGGAGAACATCGGCGTGGACGCGCCGGGCGTCGTCATCTCCGTGTGTACCGAGAGCTGAGCAACCGCGCGAAGACTGCCGGGGTCCCGGAACACGAGCGGCCGTTCCGGGACCCCGGTGCGCGTGGGGCCGGCGCGGTGCCCCGGCCCGGAGAGTGTGGCGTTCGCCGCAGCCCGGGATGCCGAGGCGGCGACCGTCCGTACGCTGATGAGCATGAGTGCTCCCTTCGACCGCGCACACACCGATGACCTGATGGGGTTCCTGGCGGCCTCGCCCTCGCCCTACCACGCCGTGGCCAGCGCCGCGGGGCGGCTGGAGAAGGCCGGGTTCCGGCAGGTGGAGGAGGCCGCGGCCTGGGACGGGCTGGCCGGCGGGAAATACGTGGTGCGGGGCGGTGCGCTCGTCGCGTGGTACGTGCCGGAGGGGGCGGGGCCCGCCACGCCGTTCCGGATCGTGGGGGCGCACACCGACTCGCCCAACCTGCGGATCAAGCCCGTGCCGGACACCGGGCGGGAGGGGTGGAAGCAGATCGCCGTGGAGATCTACGGCGGCACGCTGCTCAACACCTGGCTCGACCGGGACCTGGGCCTGTCCGGGCGGCTCAGCCTGCGCAGCGGCGAGACCGTCCTGGTCGACGTCGACCGCCCGCTGCTGCGGGTGCCGCAGCTGGCCATCCACCTCGACCGGGGCGTCAACGACCAGGGGCTCAAGCTCGACCGGCAGCAGCACATGACGCCCGTGTGGGGCATCGGGACGCCGCGCGAGGGCGAGCTGATCGAGTTCGTGGCGGCGGAGGCGGGGCTGGCCTCGCCCGGCGACGTCATCGGCTGGGACCTGATGTGCCACAGCGTCGAGCCACCGGCGTACCTGGGCCGCGACCGGGAGCTGCTGGCCGGGCCGCGGCTGGACAACCTGCTGTCGGTGCACGCCGGGGTGGCGGCGCTCACGGTGGCGGCGGGCGGGGGCGCGGGCCGGGAGCCGTCCCACATCCCGGTGCTGGCGGCGTTCGACCACGAGGAGAACGGCAGCCAGTCCGACACCGGCGCGGAGGGGCCGCTGCTCGGGACCGTGCTCAAGCGCTCCGTCTACGCCCGGGGCGGGGCGTACGAGGACCGGGCACGCGCGTACGCCGGCTCCTGCTGCCTGTCCTCCGACACCGGGCACGCCGTCCACCCCAACTACCCCGAGCGGCACGACCCCGGACACCACCCGCGGCCGGGCGGCGGGCCGCTGCTGAAGACGAACGTCAACCAGCGGTACGCCACCGACAGCGCGGGCCGGGCGGTCTTCGTCGAGGCCTGCGAGCGGGCCGGGGTGCCGTGGCAGGCGTTCGTCTCCAACAACGCCGTGCCCTGCGGCACGACGATCGGGCCGATCACCGCCGCGCGGCACGGGATAGCCACCGTGGATGTGGGCGTCGCCATCCTCTCCATGCACTCCGCGCGCGAGCTGTGCGGGGCGGACGACCCGTTCCTGCTGGCCGCCATGATGGCCGAGTTCCTGTTGGCCGGCTGATCCGGCTGATCCGGCTGATCCGGCTGGTCCCGGCCGATCGCCGGGAAACCGTTATCGGGCCGCCGCCGGGGCGTCGTGGAGGGGAGGAGGTGTGCGCGGGTGCGAGGCAGAGCGAGAGCCGGAGCCAGAGCGAGGGGCGGGCGCGAGGAGGCGCTGCCGGGGGCCGAGGTGGTGCGGGCCGCCCAGCGCGGCGACCGGGAGGCGCTCGACCGGCTCGTCACGGCGTACCTCCCGCTGGTCTACAACATCGTCGGCCGGGCCCTCGACGGCCACCCGGACGTGGACGACCTCGTGCAGGAGACGCTGCTCCGTGCGGTCGGGCGCCTCGGCGAGCTGCGCGACCCGGAGCGGTTCCGCGGCTGGCTGGTGGCGATCGCCATGCACCAGGTGCGCGACCGGTGGCGGGCGCGGCAGGCCGTCGCCCACGAGCCCCATGAACTGGTCGATCCGGACAGCGACTTCGTCGGCGTGACGATTCTGCGGCTCGGTCTTGCCGGGCAGCGCAGGGAGACCGCCGAGGCGACGCGCTGGCTGGAGGACGAGGAGCGCGGCCTGCTGTCGCTGTGGTGGCAGGAGACCGCCGGGCAGCTCAGCCGGGCCGAGCTCGCCGAGGCCGCGGGACTGACCCCGGCCCACGCCGGGGTGCGGGTGCAGCGGATGAAGTCCCGGCTCGACACCGCGCGACGGGTGGTGCGGGTGCTGCGGGCACGCCCCCGGTGCCCCGAGCTGGCGCCGGTGACGGCCGGCTGGAACGGCGCTCCCTCCTCGCTGTGGCGCAAGCGGCTGGCGCGGCACGTGCGCGAGTGCCCGCGCTGCGCCACGCACGCCTCCGGGCTGGCGCCGGCGGAGGGGCTGCTGGCGGGGCTCGCGCTGGTGCCGCTGCCGGTCGGGTACGCGGTGGCGACGCAGCTCCTGGCGGGCGCGGGCGCGGGCGCGGGTGCGGGTGTGGGCGCCGGTGCCGGTGCCGGTGCGGGTGCGGGCGCTTTCGGGAAGCTGGCGGGGGCGTTCGCGGCGAAGCCGGCCCTGGCGGCGGCCACCGGGGCGACGGTGATCGCGGCGGGCATCGGGGCGTACACCATCACCGGGCCGCCGCGCGGCGAGGAGATCAAGCCCCCGCCGCCGTCGATGTCCGAGGTGGCGCCCAGTACGGAGGCTGAGGAAGCTGAGGAGGCCGACGAGGACGACGAGGACGACGAGGCGCCGCCGACGGTCGTGGCCGAGGAGCCGCCCCCGACGCCCGACGGTCCGGTCTACGGCCAGACGGTGGACGCCGCCGACGCCCCGCCGCCCCCGCCCGGAACCCCGCCGGGGCCGCTGCCCGAGCGGCCCGAGGGCACACCCGTCACGGCCGTCGGCGGCAATTGGCTGGAGCCGGTCCACGGCCCGGAGGACGGCTGGCTGATGACCCACCGGGACGAGCACGTGGTGCTCAGCGGCCAGGGCTACTTCGTGGTCAGGTGGCAGATCGGGGGGGTGAAGGGGCCGATGACGATGCCCACGTGGACGGGCCTGGAGGGCAGGCTCTTCCACGTCGCCTCGGGCGGTGGCCGGCGGATGGACGACACCCCGCCGGGGAACCCCGACGGCCACACCTGGATGGGCAACCCGGAGTCCGGCTACACCGTCCTGCCCGAGGGCGCCCAGCAGATGTGGCAGAACGAGTACTTCTACCTCGACGGCACGGTCGTCTTCACCAACCACCAGCGCGCCGACCGCGAGCACCCCGGGGACTACAGCTTCGTCCTCTGGGCGGTCACGCACGAGGAGGTCGTCGCGGACATCAGCACTCCGCCCAACCCGGAGGCGGGGCTGCTGCGGTACGGCATCGTGCGCGACACGACGGGGGACGACGCGGCGCCCGTGCCGCAGTACCTGACGCGCGCCCGCCCCGATGACCCGGCTTCCCAGGTGCCGCAGCGGTCCGAGGTGAGCGACGCGTGAACGTGAACTGAAGCAGGGCTGGCGAGGCGCTGTCACGGAACCGTGAAGCGGAGCTGGGATGCTGGAGCCCATGGGGGCGGGTCGCACCGCACTGCACGGCGGTGCGACCCGCCCCCTCCACCTCCCGGCGGAGTGTCGGCGGAGTCTCGGGCGACGGCTCGAACTTCACGCCCGCGCGCACCTAGGATTTGGGTCCCAGAAGCAAGTCGGAAAGCCAGAAAGCATTCACCGGCTGCCTCAGCGCAGCGTAACGTGTGAACACCCAAGCCAGCGCCAGCACCACTACGCCACGAGGGGTCCCGTGACCGTGCACCCGAGCCTTCAGCCAGCCATCGATGCCTGGACCCAGACCATCGAGGCGATATCCGAGCTCGTCTCGTCGCTGGTGGACGGAGAGTGGAACCGTCCCACCGAGTGCCCCGGCTGGTCGGTCCGCGACGTCGTGTCGCACGTCATCGGTGTCGAGTGCGAGGCGCTTGGCGACCCCCGCCCCATCCACACCCTGCCGCGCGACCTCTTCCACATCACCAGCGAGGCGAGCCGCTACATGGAGGTCCAGGTCGATGTCCGCCGGCACCACACGGGGCCGGAGATGACCGGCGAGCTGGAATACACGATCATCCGCCGCTCCCGCCAGCTGCGCAACGAGCGGCGCAAGCCCGAGGACATCGTCTCCCACCCCATCTACGGCAAGATGCCGCTCGTCGACTTCATCGAGCTGCGCACGTTCGACGTGTGGACGCACGAGCAGGACCTGCGGCGGGCCCTTGACCGGCCGGGGAACCTGGACAGCGCGGCGGCGATGGTCGCGCGCGACCGGCTGATCGCGGCGTTGCCGAAGGTCGTCGCCAAGGACGCGGAGGCGCCGCGGAAGTCGGCGGTGGTCTTCGACGTGAACGGCCCCGTGGAGTTCCTGCGCACGGTCCGCGTGGACGAGAACGGGCGCGGCCGGGTGGACGGCAGCCCTTCGCTCGGGCCGCTGGTGACCTTCACCACCGACTGGGAGACGTACGCCCGGCTGGCGTGCGGGCGCCTCAGGCCGAAGTCGAAGAAGGTGGCGGACCGGCTCAAGATCGAGGGCGACCACGACCTGGCCGAGCGCATCCTGGCCAACTTCTCCGTGACGCCGTGAGCCGGCTCAGGGGGTCGGCTCCAGGCCGGTGGAGACCGTCAGCTCGATGGTGTCCTCCTCCGGGTTGAAGGGCTCCCACGCCTCGGGCGACTGCTCCACCACCATGCCCTCGCCCTTGAGCACCTCGTCCTTGTAGGTCAGCTCCTCCTCGTAGAACCAGCCCGCGGCCTGGATGCACGCCTTCACCGAGTCGATGTGCACGTCGTAGAAGTCCGGCATGGTGACCGCGCCGGGCTCGGCGTCCTGGTCGTACCACTCGTCGGCGTCGGTGCACTCGGAGGCGTCGATGGTCTTGGTCGGGTCGCCGGTCTGGTAGCGCGGGGATTCCTCGCCCGTCGGCGAGGGGGTCGTCTCCCCGGTCTTCTCGCCGGTCGGCTCGCCGGACTGCGTGGTCTCCTCGTCGTCGGCCTGCGCGTTGCCGTCGCCGTTGTTGAGGATGACGACCACGGCGATCGCCGCCACCAGCGCGATCGCCACCACGGAGGCGGCGACCACCATCACCGTGCCGGTGCCGCGCCTGCCCCCCGGCGGGCCGGGCGGCGGCGTGTGCCCGCCGGGGCCGTACGGCAGCGGGGTGGAGGGCGTCTGCGGGCCCGGGTAGCCGTACGCCGCCGGGGGCGCGGGCGTACGCGGCGGCGTGTGCGGTCCGTACGGGCCCGCGGGGCCCGCCGGCCCCGCCAGTCCGGGCGTCTGCGGCGGCGTCTGCGCGCCCACCGCGCCCGCCGCGCCCGCCGCACCCGGCGTTCCGTATTCGGGGAAGACCGCCTGGGCCACGCCCGCCCCGCTGTTGCCCGGCGTGTGCGCGCCCGGCACGATCTGCGGCGTCACGCCGCTCGCCGCGCCCGCCAGCCGCTGCACCTCGCCGCGCAGCACCTCGGCGCTCGGGAACCGGTCGTTGGGATTCTTCGCCAGCATCCGCGCCACCAGCGCGTCGATCGCGGGCGTGAGCGAGGCGTTGATCGAGGAGGGCGTGGGCGGCTCCTCCTGCACGTGGGCGTACGCGATGGCGAGGGGGGTGTCGGCGTCGAACGGCAGCCGGCCGGTGAGGAGCTCGAAGAGCATGACGCCCACCGAGTACAGGTCGGCGCGGGCGTCGACCGCCCGGCCCAGGGCCTGCTCGGGGGAGAGGTACTGCGGGGTGCCGACGACCGCGCCGGTCTGCGTCATGGCGGTCACCCCGGACTGCTGCATCGCCCGCGCGATGCCGAAGTCCATGACCTTCACCACGCCGCGCCGCGTGATCATGACGTTGCCCGGCTTGATGTCTCGGTGGACGAGGCCCATCTCGTGGCTGATGTCGAGCGCGGCCAGCACGTCCGCCGTGATCGCGAGGGCCTTCTCCGGCGGCATGGCGCCGAAGCGGGCCATGTCCTCCTCCAGCACCGTGCGCAGCGGCTTGCCCTCGACGTACTCCATCACGATGTACGGCACGGGCGAGCCGTCCATCAGGTCCTCGCCGGTGTCGAAGACCGAGACGATGTTCGTGTGCGTGAGCTTCGCCACGGCCTGCGCCTCGCGCTTGAACCGCTGCCGGAAGTCGCCCTCGGTGCCGAGCTGCGCGTGCATCGTCTTGACCGCGACCTGCCGCTCCAGCACCGTGTCCCAGGCCAGGTGCACCGACGCCATGCCGCCCCGGCCCAGCAGCTGTCGCAGCACGTAGCGCCCGCCTCCCACTGCGCGGCCCGTGTAATCCGCGGGCGGTGGTGCGGCGTGGTCACTCATCTGTCTGTTCCCCCTCGCGGCGGCTCCGCGCCGGTTGTGTGTGCGTTGCAAGTCTGCCCGAGCGCCTTTTCACGTCAAGCGCGTTGTCCGTTCCGTGACTCCAGCCACTCCAGCCACTCCTGGCCGCAACCGGCCGCTCCTGGCCGCTGAGGTCTCAACTTGTCATCGCGGTCCCGGAGCGGGTTTGATGGCGGGGGCGATTGAGGCTGGGAACAAAGCGCACACAACGGCGAGGACTGATGGCACAGGAGCGAGGCGCCGCGGGCTCGGGCGACCGCGAGCCCGAGGCGGCCGGCGGCCACGTGCCCGACGCGCCCGGGACGCCCCGCACCCCCGGCGTGTCAGGGGCATCCGAAACGCCGGAAGTCCCGGATGCCCCGGAGCTGTTCGGCAACAACGGGCTGGTCGGCGAGGGCCGCTACCGGCTCACCCACCGCCTCGGCCGCGGCGGCATGGCCGAGGTCTTCGCCGCCGAGGACGTCCGCCTCGGCCGGCCCGTCGCCGTGAAGCTGCTGCGCGCCGACCTCGCCGAGGACCCCGTCTCCAAGGCCCGCTTCACCCGCGAGGCCCAGTCCGTCGCCGGCCTCAACCACCACGCCGTCGTCGCCGTATACGACTCCGGCGAGGAGTTCATGCCGCTGCCCGGCGCCGGCCGCGGCAGCATGGTGCCGTACATGGTGATGGAGCTGGTCCACGGCCACACCATCCGCGAGCTGCTGCTCAACGCCGAGGCGCCGCCGCCCGAGCAGGCCCTGATCATCGTCTCCGGCGTGCTGGAGGCCCTCGCCTACAGCCACCAGCACGGCATCGTCCACCGCGACATCAAGCCCGCCAACGTCATCATCACCGAGACCGGCACCGTCAAGGTGATGGACTTCGGCATCGCCCGCGCCCTGCACGGCGCCGCCCAGACCATGACCGCCACCGGCATGGTGATGGGCACCCCGCAGTACCTCTCCCCCGAGCAGGCACTCGGCAAGACCGTCGACACCCGCTCCGACCTGTACGCCGTCGGCTGCCTGCTCTACGAGCTGCTGGCGCTGCGCCCGCCGTTCGTCGGCGAGACCCCGCTGGCCGTCGTCTACCAGCACGTGCAGGACATCGCCCCCCCGCCGTCCGAGGTCAACGCCAGCGTGCCGCCCGAGCTCGACGGGCTGGTGGTGCGTTCCCTCGCCAAGGACCCCGACGACCGCTTCCAGACCGCCGAGGAGATGCGCGGCCTGGTGCAGTACGCGCTGCGGATGCTGGAGGAGCACGGCAGCCACACCGGCGGCCTGTGGAACACCGGACCGGCCGTGCCCGGCGGCACCGGCGCCACCCCGCCGATGGGCAGCCCCGCCGTCACCGCTCCCGGGCGGCGCGGCCCGAGCACGCCGCCCACCGCCATCACCAGCCAGATCCGGCCCCCGATGCTGCTCGGCGACCCGGGCGGCGGCGGGCATGGCGGACACGGCGACCCGGGCCCCGACGGGCGCCGCCGGGGCCGGATGATCCTCGTCGCGCTGCTGGCCGTGGTGGCCATCGGCACCGGTGTGCTGGTCGCCGCCAACCTCGGCGGCGGGCAGGAGGAGGGCGGCCGCAGCACCGACGACACCTCGCAGACCGACGACCCCACCGACGAGAACCCGGACGAGGCCGAGAACCAGGGCCAGGGCCAGGACAGCTCGGACCCGGCGGCGGAGACCACGGACGAGGACAGCGGCGAGGACGACGATGTCTGGACGCCCCCCGAGACCACGCCGGAGGAGACGGAGACGCTGCCCAGCCCGACGGTGACGGAGACGGAGCCGACCGCGCCGGAGACCACCGAGGAGACGACTCCCGAGGCGACCGAGTCGGAGACGGAGCCCACCCCCACCGACGTGGAGACCGAGACCGAGGAGCCGACCGAGGATCCGACGACGGCCGACCCCACCCCCACCGAGGAGGAGGGCACCGTCGACGGCACGGTCCCCTGATCGCTGACGCTCACCGCCGAAGCTCGTCGCCGCATCGCCGAATCGCCGAATCGCCCGTCTGATCCCTGATGCCGCTATCCGCGCGGACCCTCACCGCCCTGCTGCGCCGCTACGGCGCCGGTGAGGCCCTGGCCTGCGAACCGCTCACCGAGGGCCTGCTCAACCGGGGCTACCGGCTCGCGACCACCCGGGGGCGCTTCTTCCTCAAGCACCACCTCGACGACATCGACGGCGACGCGGGCGCGGCCTCCGTTCCCCCGCTGGCGGAGCAGCACCGCGCCACCGCCGCCCTCGCCACCCTCGGCCTGCCGGTGGCGCCGCCGCTGGCCGACCGCGACGGCCACACCGTGGCCTGGCACGCCGGCTGCCGCTACGCCCTCCACCCCTGGGTCGAGGGCCGCCACCGCGTCGGCGGCGAGCTCACCCCGCCCGACTGCCGCCGCCTCGGCGCGCTGCTCGGCCGGGTCCACCGGGGGCTGGAGGACGTGATAGGGCAGATCAGGGGGCACGTCGGGCCCGTGGCGATCCCCTTAGGCCCGTCGGCGGCCGTCACCGTCGCGGCCGCCGCGGCCGGCGCGGCCGACCCGGCCGACACCCAGGCCCTCATCGACCGGCTGCTCGCCCGCGTCCGCTGCCGCCCCCGCAGGAACGCCTTCGACGCCCTCGCCGAGCACCGGCTGCAGGAACGCCGCGCCCTGCTGCGCGCGTACGCCCACCGCCGCCCAGGGCCCTCGCAGACCCCCGCCTCCGGCTGGGTGCACGGCGACTTCCACCCGCTGAACCTGCTCTACCGCGACGAGCGCTCCGGCGCGGAGCCGGAGCCCGCGGCGATCATCGACTGGGACCGGCTGGGCATACGCCCCCGCGCGGAGGAGGTCGTCCGCGCCGCCGCGATCTTCTTCCTGTGCCCGGACGGGAGCCTGGAGCTGCCGAAGGTACGCGCGTACGCCCGGGCGTACCGCCACGGCACGTGCACCGACCCGGCCGAGATGGCGGCGGCGGTGAACCGGGTGTGGTGGGAGCGGCTGAACGACTTCTGGATGCTGCGCTGGCACTACGAGCGGGGCGACCACCGCGCGGACCCCCAGTTCCCGGCGGCGTCCGCGCTGGTGGGCTGGTGGACGACGCACGGCACGGCGGTGCGTGACGCCTTCTGCGACTGAACGGGGGCGGGGACTGCCGAAGCCTGCCCAAGCCTGCCGGAGCCCGCGTTGGGAGCGTCGCACGGCAGCGCGCGTCAGTCGGCGGGAGCGGCGACCAGCTTGCGGATGGCCATCGGCTCGGCCAGGACACGTTCCAGCACCTGCTTCGCGTGGCGGAAGTGAGGAGTGGTGAAGTGCTCGGCGAGGGCCTGCGGGCCGGTCCATTCCTCGATGATCGCCATGCGCGCCGAGTTGTTGGGGTCGGTGTAGGGGCGGTAGGCGAGGCAGCCGGGTTCTTCCAGGGACGGCTCGATCATCGCCTCCAGGGCGGTGCGGAGCCGGTCCTCCTGTCCGGGCGCGGCCAGGCACTCGGCGACGATGGTGAGGGACATCCTTGACATGCTGGCGTGATCTCCGTGCGCGGTGGTGGATGGTTACGGGCGGGCGGGGCCAGTGCCCGCGCCGGGCGTGATCGGTGAGGGCCCGGCCGATGACGCCGAGCCGGATCCGGACACCGCCCAGGAGCCGAACCCGAGGCGGGTGACGTCCATATCGGCGCGGCCGAGGGGACGGGTGGGGAGGTCAGTGGCGGTCATGACGCAATGCTCCCTTCGTGGGTGTCAGGCACTACGGGCGGCGCCTTTGGGCCGGAACCGTTCCGGTGCCCCTCACTCTGGTCGTCCGGCGGCGGTCCACCCAGTGGCACCCGGTGCCTGGGCACGGCATGACCAGGCTGGAGCGGCGCGAGGGGGGAGCGCGACAGGGATACTTGTCGCATGGCACTCGACAGGCGCGCGGAACTGGGTGAGTTCCTCCGATCCCGGCGTGCCAGGTTGCGGCCCGAAGAGCTGGGGCTGCCGGACTACGGCGGCCAGCGGCGTGTTCCTGGTCTGCGCAGGGAGGAGCTGGCCCGGTTGGCCGGGGTGAGCGTGGATCACTACGTTCGCCTGGAGCAGGGACGCACCCTGCACTTTTCCGAGGCCGTGCTGGACTCCGTCGCCCGTGCACTGCGCTTGAACGCGGTGGAACGCGAGCATCTGTACCGGCTGGCGCGGCCGTGGTCGGACTCGGACCGCCAGGACGGGCCGGCGCCATCGCAGCGGGTGCGGCCGGGGCTGCGCCGGCTGCTGGACGCCGCGGCCGACGTGCCGGCGTACATCGTCGGCCGTAACACCGACGTCCTGGCGTGGAACCGGCTCGCGGCGGCACTGATCACGGACTTCGGCGCGCTGCCGCCCCGGCAGCGGAACCTGGCCCGCCTGGTGTTCCGGGACGAGGGGATGCGCAGCCTGTACGCCGACTGGCGCGGCAAGGCGAGCGACGTGGCCGCCTACCTCCGGCTCGACGCCGGACGCCACCCGGACGACCCGCAGACGGCGGCGCTGCTCGACGAGCTCTCCGCCGCCAGCCCGGAGTTCCGCGAAGCATGGGCAGAACATCAGCTCAAGGACAAGACCCACGGACGGTACGTCTACCGGCACCCAGTAGTCGGCGAACTCGACCTTGCGTTCGAAACGCTGCGGCTCCCCGACGACCCGGACCAAGCGCTGATCGCTCACACGGTGGAGGAAGGCTCACCGTCTCAGACCGCGCTGCGGCTGCTGGCGACGTGGGCCCAGGAGAGTCTGCCGGTGAGTGCCCCGTCCGATGGGACCTAGTGGGACCCGGTCGCGCTAGCGGCGCTTCTCGGCCTGGCGGCGGGCCACGAAGGCCGCCGCCTGGCTGCGGCGTTCCATGCCGAGCTTGGCCAGCAGGCTGGAGACGTAGTTCTTGATCGTCTTCTCGGCCAGGTGCATCTCCTCGCCGATCGCGCGGTTGGTCAGCCCGTCCCCGATCAGGTCCAGGATGCGCCGCTCCTGGTCGGTCAGCCGCCCCAGCCGGTCGTCGCCCTCCCCGCCGCCGCGCAGCCGCTCCAGCACCCGCTGCGTGGCCACGGGGTCCAGCAGCGACTTCCCGGCCGCCACGTCCCGCACCGCCGACAGCAGCTCGGAGCCGCCGATCGCCTTCAGCACGTACCCGGAGGCGCCGGCCATGATCGCGTCGAAGAGCGCCTCGTCGTCGGCGTAGGAGGTCAGCATCAGGCAGCGGATCGACTCGTCCCGGGCGCGCACGTCCCGGCACACCTCGACGCCGCTGCCGTCGGGCAGCCGGACGTCCAGCACGGCCACGTCCGGCCGTGCCGTGGGGATGCGCGCGGTCGCGTCCGCCGCCGTGCCCGCCTCCCCGACGACGTCGATGTCGGGCTCCATCGACAGCAGCTCGTGCAGGCCACGGCGCACCACCTCGTGATCATCGACGAGGAATACGGTGATTTTTCCGTCTTGCCGCACACTGCCAGTGTCACACAGCCTTCCCGAGCCCGCGTGGCCGGGTTAACGTGCAAGAGTCCTGGTGCCCTGCGAGGCTTGGACCAGCGTCGTTCCACGGCCCACCGGAGCACCTGCGGGCCAGATACTTGGACTTCCAGGTAAAACCGCAGGTCAGAGGTGCTTTTGCGGGTTGTGGTCCCGCTGGAAACCGTGCTCTCATGGGGCGCGTAGAACGGGACACGAACGGGAAGCATCAACCGCTCGGTTCGATCGCGCCGCGCCCACCCGAAGCGCGCCGCCCGAGCCGAACGGACCGCACTGGCCGCCCGGCGGATCCCGGGGGCCGGAATGACGGAGGAGCACGAGTGACCGTGAACGCCGCACAACCCGCCGAGATGGTGCAACTGCTCACCCCGGAAGGCGAACGGGTCGAGCATCCGGACTACGCCATCGACATCACGCCCGAGGAGCTGCGCGGCCTCTACCGCGACATGGTCCTCACCCGCCGCTTCGACGCCGAGGCGACCACCCTGCAACGCCAGGGCGAGCTCAGCCTCTGGCCCTCCCTGCTCGGCCAGGAGGCCGCCCAGATCGGCTCCGGCCGCGCGCTGCGCGAGGGCGACTACGTCTTCCCCACCTACCGCGAGCACGGCGTCGCCTGGTGCCGCGACGTGGACCCCACGAGCCTGCTGGGCATGTTCCGGGGCGTCAACCACGGCGGCTGGGACCCCAACGCCCACAACTTCCACCTCTACACCATCGTCATCGGCGCGCAGACCCTGCACGCCACCGGCTACGCCATGGGCGCGGCCAAGGACGGCGCCGAGATCGCGGTCGTGGCGTACTTCGGCGACGGCGCCTCCAGCCAGGGCGACGTGGCCGAGTCCTTCACCTTCGCGGCCGTCTACAACGCCCCCGTGCTGTTCTTCTGCCAGAACAACCAGTGGGCGATCTCCGAGCCGACCGAGCGGCAGACCCGTGTCCCGCTCTACCGCCGCGCCGCGGGCTTCGGCTTCCCCGGCGTCCGCGTCGACGGCAACGACGTGCTCGCCGTCCTCGCCGTGACCCGCGCCGCCGCCGAGCACGTGCGCACCGGCCAGGGCCCGATGCTGGTCGAGGCGTTCACGTACCGCATGGGCGCCCACACCACGAACGACGATCCGAGCCGGTACCGCCCCAAGGAGGAAGAGGAGGCGTGGCAGGGCAGGGACCCGATCCTGCGGCTGCGCCGCCACCTGGACCTTCAGGGCGCGGCCGACGAGGCGTTCTTCGCCGGCCTGGACGAGGAGAGCGACGCCCTGGCGCGGCGCGTGCGGGAGGCGATCCGCACCATGCCCAACCCCGACAACATGGCGATCTTCGAGCACGTGTACGCCGACGGCCACTCCCTGGTCGACGAGGAGCGCGCGCAGTACGCGGCGTACGCGGCCTCGTTCGAGGAGGCGCGCTGAGATGACCGGGAACGAGACGACCAGGGAGCAGGCCGTGGAGAACGTCGCGAGCGTCGAGAACGTCGAGAACGTCGAGACGATGCCGATCGCGAAGGCGGTCAACAACGCGCTGCGCGCCGCCCTGGAGAGCGACCCGAAGGTGCTGGTCATGGGCGAGGACGTCGGCAAGCTGGGCGGCGTCTTCCGGGTGACCGACGGCCTGCAGAAGGACTTCGGGGAGGAGCGGGTGATCGACACCCCGCTCGCCGAGTCCGGCATCATCGGCACCGCCATCGGGCTGGCGCTTCGCGGCTACCGGCCGGTGGCGGAGATCCAGTTCGACGGCTTCGTCTTCCCCGCGTACGACCAGATAGTGACGCAGCTGGCGAAGATGCACGCGCGCGCCCTGGGCATGGTCAGGCTGCCCGTCGTCATCCGCATCCCCTTCGCGGGCGGCATCGGCGCCGTCGAGCACCACAGCGAGTGTCCGGAGGCGCTCTTCGCCCACGTGCCGGGCCTGAAGATCGTCACGCCCGCGAACTCCTCCGACGCCTACTGGATGCTGCGGCAGGCCATCGAGTGCGACGACCCGGTGATCTTCTTCGAGCCGAAGTCCCGCTACTGGGACAAGGGCGAGGTGAACCGGGCGGCGATCCCCGGGCCGCTGCACGCGGCGCGGGTGGTGCGGCCCGGCACGGACCTCACGCTCGCGGCGTACGGTCCGACCGTGAAGACGGCGTTGCAGGCGGCGGCAGCGGCCGAGGAGGAGGGGCGTTCGCTGGAGGTGGTCGACCTGCGGTCGATCTCCCCGATCGACTTCGACACGCTGACGGCGTCCGTGGCGAAGACCGGGCGCCTGGTCGTCGCGCACGAGGCCCCCGTCTTCTTCGGCGCTGGGGCGGAGGTGGCGGCCCGCGTCACGGAGCGCTGCTTCTACCAGCTCGAGGCCCCGGTGCTGCGCGTCGGCGGCTTCCACGCGCCGTATCCCCCGGCCCGGCTGGAGGAGGAGTTCCTGCCCGGCCTGGACCGCATCCTGGACGGCGTCGATCGCGCGCTGGCGTACTGAGTTGAGGAGACCGTGAGGATGGCTGCTGCTGCGGGGCGCTTCCGCGAGTTCACGATGCCGGATGTGGGGGAGGGCCTGACCGAGGCCGAGATTCTCAGGTGGCTGGTCCAGCCGGGTGACGCGGTGACGGACGGCCAGATGGTGGTGGAGGTCGAGACCGCCAAGGCGGCGGTCGAGCTGCCGATCCCGTACGACGGCCAGGTCCACGAGATCCACTTCGCGGAGGGCGCGACGGTGGACGTGGGAACGCCGATCATCACCGTCGACACGGACCCCGGCGCGGGCCCGGCGGAGGGCGGCGAGGCGGCCCCCGAGGCCGCCGCCCCCGGGACGGAGGAGGCGGCGGAGACCCGCCGCCAGCCCGTCCTCGTCGGATACGGCGTGGCCAACGGCACGCCGAAACGCCGCAAGCGGAAGGCGCGGGGCGGCGCGCCGCAGGCGGAGGCGGCGGAGGTGGGGGCCCCGGCCCCCGAGGAGGCCGCGGCGGGGGGCGCCGTTCCCGGCGGCCCTGCCACGCGGCCCGCGGAGGCTCGCCGCCCCGTCGGGGCCGCCGTGGCGGGTGTGGAGGTGCCGGGGGCCGTCGCCCCCGGGATGCCCGGGGTGACGCCGACGGCGCGGGGCGTCGCGCGGCCGCTGGCCAAGCCGCCCGTGCGGAAGTTGGCCAAGGATCTCGGGGTGGACCTCGCCGGCGTCGCGCCGAGTGGGCCCGGTGGGGTCGTCACGCGGGAGGACGTGCACGCCGCCGCCGCGGCGCCGCAGGCTCCCGCGCCGCAGGCTCCCGCCGCGCGGGCCCCGGCGGAGCCTGCCGCGCCCCCCGCCGAGCGGGAGCGGCGCGTGCCGATCAAGGGGGTGCGCAAGGCGACCGCGCAGGCCGTCGCGGGGAGTGCGTTCACCGCGCCGCACGTCACGGAGTTCGTGACGGTCGACGTCACCCGCACCGTGCGGCTCGTGGAGCGGCTGAAGACGGACCCCGACATGGCCGGCCTGCGCGTGACGTCGCTCCTCCTCGTCGCCAAGGCGCTGCTCCTCGCCATCCGCCGCAACCCGGAGGTCAACGCCTCCTGGGACGAGGAGAACCAGGAGATCGTCTACAAGGACTACGTCAACCTCGGCATCGCCGCCGCCACGCCGCGCGGTCTCATCGTCCCCAACATCAAGGACGCGGGCGCCAAGTCCCTCCCCGAACTGGCCCGCGCGCTCAGCGCGCTGGTCACCACCGCGCGGGAGGGGCGTACGACCCCGGCCGACATGTCCGGCGGCACGGTCACCATCACCAACATCGGCGTCTTCGGCATCGACACCGGCACGCCCATCCTCAACCCCGGCGAGTCCGCGATCCTCGCGTTCGGCGCGATCAGGCTCCAGCCGTGGGTGCACAAGGGCAAGGTCAGGCCGCGCCACGTCACGACGCTCGCGCTCTCCTTCGATCACCGCCTGGTCGACGGCGAGCTGGGCTCGCGCTTGCTGGCCGACGTGGCGGCCGTGCTGGAGCAGCCGAGGCGGCTGCTCACCTGGGGCTGAGGGGTCGGGGCCGGGGGCGGGGGCGCGAGGGCTGGGGGTAGGCTGATGCCGCGTCACGGCCGTTGCGCCGGCGCCGCGAGGCCGCGGCCGCACCCCCCTTCCGGTCCCCGTCCACTCGGTGATTACATTCGTGCCAGTTCGACGTTCAATGACACGGGGGCGTAACCATTTTCTCTACCCCCTCGTGCGAGCAGATAATCTGCGCGGACTGGCTCGATGAGTTCTGCAACGAGGGGAACCCCATGCGCAAGGCGATACGTACACGGACGCGGCGGCGGCTGAGGCTGGCGCTGCCCGCCGTGGCGGCTGCGGCGGCGTTCGCGCTCACCGGCTGCGGCGAGGAAGGAGACGCGCCGTTCGGCGCCGAGGGCGGCAGCCTGCCGGGCCTGTCGGGCGGAAACGGCGGCGAGCAGACTCCGAACCCGGATGACCTGGAGGGTCTGGAGGACATCGAGATCCCCGGCCCGGAGGAGACGACGGGGGGCGGGGAAGAGCCGCCGGTTGACGACAGCAGCGGCGGCGGCTCCGGTGGCGGCACCACCGGCGGTGGCGGCACCACGGGCGGTGGCGGCGGTGCCGTCCCCACGGTCGCGGACCTCGAGGGCTCCTGGTACACCGGCTACGAGTCGGCGGACAGCTCGCTGTCGGTCAGCTCCGGCACCGTGTCCTTCATCGAGAACACCGAGCCCGAGGGCGACGTGTGCTCCGGCACCGCGACCGACGGCGCGATCACGCTGGACTACTGCACGAAGTTCGGCTCGGTGGCGTGGGAGGCGATGAGCGCGACGCTGGAGATGAGCGGCTCCACGCTGATCGTCACCTGGGTGGACGGCACCGTTCAGGAGTACACCGCCCTCTGAGCGACCCCTGAGCGACCTCTGACCGACCCCACAGAACACATCGCGCACGCGGCGCCCACGGAGGCAGGGCGCCGCGCGTGCGCGGCGTCATTACGCGGCGCCGACCCGTCCGCGGCCGCTCAGTCCAGCGCCTTGCGGATGAGCTCCTCGGCGTCCCCGCGCCGCACGTTGTCGGCCGTGACGCGGATGGTCTCGCCGCTGTCCTTCTTCAGCACGATCTCGACGCGCGAACGCCGCTGCTTCAGCCAGATCGGCAGGGAACGCACGAGCGCGGCGGAGACGCCGGTCGCCAGGGTGACGGCCAACGCCTCGACGAGGCCGCCGCTCATCTCCCCGGCCCTGGGCGCGGCCCGCAGCGGCCTGACGCGGCCGCGCAGCTCCGGCTCGTCCCGCAGCCAGCTCTCCAGCGCGAGCATGGCGTCCGCGGCCTCGCCCGCCGCCCCGCGTACGCCGCGCGCCGCCCCGTCTCGCCCGTCTCGACCATCTCGTCCGTCGCCCCCGCCGCCTCCCTCGTCGGCGTGCACGCTGATCCGGACGTCCGTCGTCGCCATCGCTCTCCCCCGATCCGTTCGACGCAGCGTCATCCCCCGTAATCGATGCTACGCGAACGGCAGTTGAGACACGACGGGCACGGGTGGGGCGTTGTGCGTCACAGGTAGGGGCCGGAGGCGCGCGGCCCGCGTGCCTCCTCGCCCAGCTGCTCGCCCTCGCCGCCGCCCATCACGCCGGGCGGCAGGGCGCGGCGCATCTGTTCGAGCTGCGCGCGGGCGGCCATCTGCTGCGCGAAGAGCGCCGTCTGGATGCCGTGGAAGAGTCCCTCCAGCCAGCCGACGAGCTGGGCCTGGGCGATCCGCAGCTCCGCGTCGGTCGGGACGGTGCCCTCGGTGAAGGGGAGGGAGAGCCGGTCGAGCTCCTCGACGAGTTCCGGCGCCAGGCCCTCCTCCAGCTCCTTGACGGAGCTGGCGTGGATCTCCTTCAGCCGCGCCCGGCTGGCCTCGTCAAGCGGCGCGGCCTTCACCTCCTCCAGCAGCTGCTTGATCATGCTGCCGATCCGCATGACCTTCGCCGGCTGTTCCACCATCTCGGTCAGGGGGGTCTCGGTGCGTTCCTCCCCCTCGCCGGCCTCGCCGCTGCCGTGGCCCTTGGGGGCGACGTTGCTCAACGCCATCCCGTCCGGCCCCACGACCAGCACCTGGGGGCTGTCCTGCGGTGGTTCGTTCCTCGGCTGAGTCATGCCTCCATGATGCATCGCCGGGCCGGCGCGCCTCATCCCGCCTGGCGGGTAGGGGTCAGTTCGCGGAGCAGGACGATCCGGTCCGCCCAGGCCGCCCGGTCCGGGTCGCTGGTGGTCATGAGCACGGCGGCTCCGGCGGGGCGGCGCATGCGCAGGAGGGCGAGGAGGGTGTCCGCGATCTCGCCGTCGAGGCCGTCGGTGGGCTCGTCGGCCAGCACCAGGCGGCGTTCCCCGGCCAGGGCGCGGGCCACGGTCACGGCCTTGCGGTGGGCGCCGGAGATCTCGGCGGGGCGGCGTTCGGCGATCTCGCCCAGCTCCATCTCGAAGAGGATCGTCAGCGCCCGCTGCCGGGCGGTGCGGGCGCCCTCGCCGGACAGCTCCAGGGGAAGGGCGATGTTCTCGGCGGCGGTGAGGTGCGGGTCGAGGGCGGTGTCGGCGTCCTGGGGGACGCGGGCGACGCGATCGAGCCAGATCCTGACGAGCTCGGCGCGGGGGAGGGTGGCGAGGGCGGCGCCGTCGATGGCGATGTGGCCGGTGGCGGGGGCGGACAGGCCGGCGGCGAGGGAGAGGAGGGTGGACTTGCCGGAGCCGGGGGTGCCGAGGACGGCGACGAATTCGCCGGGGTGGACGGTGAGGTCGAGGGGGGTGGGCAGCGCGGGCGGCTGGGTGACGCCGGTGAGGTGCAGCACGGGCGGTACGGGAGCGGTGGCCATCGGTTTTCCTATCGCTTCGGTAGGAGAGTAGATGACGATCGTCGCCTGTGATCGTGACGTGGTTGTTGACTGGCGTGACGAGGTTTGGCGGAAACGGGCGCGCGCGGGCGCTTGGGCGCTCGGGCGCTCAGGAGGCGGTGAGGCGGGAGGCGCAGTGGTCCAGCCAGCGGAGCTCGGCCTCGGCGTCGGCGACGAGGCGTTCCAGCACCAGCAGCCAGGCGGTCTCGTCGGCGGACTCGGGCGGGGCGGCCAGCGCGCGGGCCCTGAGGCGGGTGTGGTGCCGCAGGGCCCGGGTGGTGTGGCGGCGCTGCTCCCGGATGACGGCGGCGGCGTCCACGCCCGGGGTGGCGACGGCCATCGCCAGCTTGATGGCCAGCTCGTCCCGGGCGGGACGGGTGCGGTCGACGGGCCGGGCGAACCACGCGGCGAGCTCGCGCCGGCCCGCGTCGGTGAGGGCGTACGGCCGCTGCTTGGGGTCGCCGCCGGGGGCGGGCGCGATCAGTCCGTCGCGTTCCAGGCGGCCGAGTGTGGTGTACACCTGGCCGATGTTGAGGGGCCAGGCGGTTCCGGTGCGGGACTCGAAGGCGGCGTGGAGCTGCGAGCCGTAGCGGGGTCCGGCGTCCAGGAGGGCGAGGAGTCCGTAACGGATGGACATACCGCGTATGTATACCCGAGCGTATGTACGGCGGGCGGGCCGGCGTATACGCAGAGGGTCAGCCGTTGCGTATCCGCAGGCCGATGATGGCTATGCCCACGCCGAGGCAGGTCAGGCCGGCGCCGAGCGGCAGCACCGGGACGACGGGCTCGCTGTAGCGGACGGTGGCGGCCCGCGAGCCGGGCGCGGGATATGCGGACGTCTCCTCGCGCGCCGCCTCGCGCGGCCGCGGGCGTTGCTCGGGGTCCCGTTGCTCGGGTTCCCGGTCGGTGTCCGTCTGGGCCTGGGCGTACTGCGCCTGGGCGTGGGTGCGGGCGTGGATGGGCACGCGCGCGCGTCCGTCGTCCTCCCCGCCCGCCGTGGTGGGTGCCAGGGTGGCCGCGGCCGCCGCCATGGCCACTGCGATACCCGCCCACGCCCTCACGGTTCCCGGTCCTCCGTCGTAGCCTCCGCCCAACGATGCAACAAGCGTCACATATCAGAGACAAAACGGCATCTCGGACACCCGGCGCGGCGCGGCGCGGGAACTAGCGCGTCAGGATGATCTTCCCGGTGTGGTCCCCGGTCTCCATCACGCGGTGCGCCTCCGCGGCCTCCGGCAGCGGCAGCAGCCGGTCAACGACCGGGCGCACGCGCCCGTCCGCCACCATCGGCCACACGTGCTCGCGCACCGCCGCCACCACGCTCGCCTTCTCGGCCACCGGCCGCGCGCGCAGCGAGGAGGCGTGGACGCTGCCGCGCTTGGCGAGCAGGGCGCGCAGCGGCAACTCGCCCTTGGCGCCGCCCTGGAGGCCGATCACGGCGAGACGCCCGCCGGTCGCCAGCGCGCGGACGTTCGCCGCCAGGTACGCCGCGCCGATGATGTCCAGGATGACGTCCGCGCCGTGGCCGTCGGTGGCGCTCTCCAGCTCCGAGACGAAGTCCTGCTCCACGTAGTTGATGAGGATGTCCGCGCCCAGCTCGCGGCAGCGCGCCAGCTTCGCCGCGCTGCCCGCCGTGACCGCGACGCGGGCACCGATGGCCTTGCCGAGCTGCACCGCCATGGTGCCGATGCCGCTGCCGCCGCCGTGCACCAGCAGCGTCTCGCCGGGGCGCAGGCCGGCGGTGGTGACGACGTTGGCCCACACCGTGCAGGTGACCTCCGGCAGCCCGGCGGCGGAGACCAGGTCGACCCGGCCGCCCTCCGGCAGCGGCAGCACCTGCCCGGCGGGCACGGCGACGCGCTCGGCGTATCCGCCGCCCGCGAGCAGCGCGCACACCTCGTCGCCGACGGACCAGTCGGCGACGTTCGGCCCGAGCGCGGCGATCCGGCCCGAGCATTCGAGGCCGGGGTGGGGCGAGGCGCCCGGCGGCGGGTCGTAGAACCCCTGCCGTTGCAGCACGTCCGCCCGGTTCACGCCGGCGGCGACGACGTCGATGAGCACCTCGCCGGGCCCGGGGACGGGGTCGGGCACCTCGTCCCAGACCAGCGCCTCGGGGCCTCCGGGTTGGGGAATCGTGATCGCACGCATGCGGTCGAAGCTACCGGTCGGCGGCGTCCCGGGGAGCCGGACGGCGCATCGCGAACGCCTCACGTCTGGCGGTCGTCGACTGGGCGTCGTCGTCTGGCGGTGGACGCGGCTCCGCTAGATCGGATCTAGCGGACGCCTGGCGGCCCGTCTCGCGCCTAGGAGGTGAGCGCGGAACGCGAGGAGGTGAGCGGCGTGATGGCGGGGGACACGGCGGCCGAGGCGGCGGCGCTGCGGCTGGCGGTGCTCGTCGGGAGCACCCGGGAGGGGAGGGCCGGGGGCCGCATCGGGACGTGGTTCGCGGAGCGGGCGCGGCGGCGGGGAGGCGTCGCGGTCGAGGTCCTGGACCTGGCCGAGTTCCGCTTCCCGGTGCGGCTCCCGAGGGAGCCGACGCCCGAGATGGTGCGGTTCACCGAGGCCGTGGCGCGCGCCGAGGCGTTCGCCGTGGTCACGCCCGAGTACAACCGCAGCTTCCCGGCCTCGCTCAAGCAGGCCATCGACTACGCCTACGAGGAGTGGCATGCCAAGCCCGTGGGCTTCGTGTCGTACGGCAGCCGGTCCCACGGGCTGTACGCCGTGGAGGCGCTCAGGTGCGTCTTCGCCGAGCTGCACACCGTGACGATGCGGGACGGGGTGAGCCTCGACCTGCTGGCGGGGGGCGGCGTGGCGACGGGCGAGCCGCTGAGCGAGCTGGAGCGCGAGGCGAGCGTGCTGCTGGACGAACTGGCCTGGTGGGGGCTGGCGTTGCGGGAAGCGCGAATACGCCGGCCGTACGTCGCTTAGTTCCGGGCGCGGCGGCGGTCTACCCAATGACCCGAGCGGAGAACAGTGAGAACGCACAGAGGAGATGAGGAGATGAGTGGCGACAACGGCGGGCTGGCGATCGAGACGTCCGGGCTCGTCAAGGTGTTCGGCGAGAATCGGGCGGTCGACGGCGTCGACCTGGCCGTTCCCGCCGGGACCGTGTACGGCGTGCTCGGGCCCAACGGCGCGGGCAAGACGACGACGGTGAGGATGCTGGCCACGCTGCTGCGCCCGGACGGCGGCGAGGCGCGCGTCTTCGGGCTCGACGTGGTGCGCGAGGCGGACGCCGTGCGCTCGCGGGTGAGTCTGACCGGGCAGTACGCCTCGCTCGACGAGGACCTGACAGGCACGGAGAACCTGGTGCTGATAGGCAGGCTGCTCGGCCACCGCAAGCCCGGCGCGCTGGCGCGCGCCGCGGAGCTGCTGGAGGCGTTCGGGCTGACGGAGGCCGCCGGGCGGCAGGTGAAGAACTACTCGGGAGGCATGCGCCGCAGGCTCGACATCGCCGCGAGCATCCTCAACACGCCCGACCTGCTGTTCCTCGACGAGCCGACGACCGGGCTCGACCCCCGCGCCCGCAACCAGGTGTGGGACATCATCCGGGCCGTGGTGCAGCGGGGCACGACCGTGCTGCTCACCACGCAGTACCTGGACGAGGCCGACCACCTGGCGAGCCGGATCGCGGTGATCGACTCCGGCAAGGTGATAGCCGAGGGCACGCCGGGGCAGCTGAAGTCGTCGGTCGGCGCGGGCGCGGTGCACGTGCGGCTGCGCGACCCGGGGCAGAGGGCCGAGGCGCAGCGGCTGATGAGCCAGGCGCTGGGCACGCAGGTGCAGCTCGACGGCGACCCGGTGGCGCTGACCGCCCGGGTGATGGCCAACGGCGGGGGTGACGCCGGGGCGGCGGACCGGGCCTCGCGGGCGCTGGCGGAGCTGGCGCACCACGGCATCACGGTCGACGACTTCTCGCTGGGGCAGCCCAGCCTCGACGAGGTCTTCCTCGCGCTGACGGACAAGAGCGGCAAGAGCGGCAAGAGCGACAAGAGCAAGGATCTTGAGGAGCAGAAGGAGGTGGCGGCGTGAGCACCGCGACGACGACGAAGGAAAAGCCGTCGAAGGAGAACGAGCAGGAGGCGGCCGAAGAGGCGTACGTGCCGGCCGCCGAGGCGATTCAGGCCGTGCTCGCCACGGGGGAGCGCCCGCCAAGGCCCAGCGCGCTCGCGGCCTCCGCCGCGTTCGGGTGGCGGGCGATGCTGAAGATCAAGCACGTGCCGGAGCAGCTCTTCGACGTCACTGTCTTCCCGGTCATGATGACGCTGATGTTCACCTACCTCTTCGGGGGCGCGATCGCCGGTTCGACCAGCGAGTACCTGCAGTTCCTGCTGCCGGGGATCATGGTGATGAGCGTGGTGATGACGACGATGTACACCGGAGTCGCCGTCAACAACGACATAGCCAAGGGTGTCTTCGACCGCTTCCGCACCCTGCCGGTGTGGCGGCCCTCGGCGATGGTGGGGTACCTGCTGGGCGACGCGTTCCGCTACACCATGGCCTCGCTGGTGATCTTCATCGTCGGCCTGATCATGGGGTACCGGCCGGACGGCGGGCCGCTCGGCGTGGCCGCCGGGATCCTGCTCGTGGTGGCGTTCTCCTTCGCCTTCTCGTGGGTGTGGACCATGTTCGGGCTGCTGCTGCGCTCGGAGAAGTCGGTCATGGGCGTGAGCATGATGGTGCTGTTCCCGCTGACCTTCCTCAGCAACATCATGGTCGAGCCCGAGACCATGCCCGGCTGGCTCCAGGCGTTCGTCGACGTCAACCCGGTCACGCATCTGGTGGCTGCGGCGCGGAGCCTGATGGACGGCGGCCTGTCCGGGGCCGACGTCGGCGAGATCGGCTGGGTGGCGGTGGCCGGGGCCGTGCTGATAGCGGTCTTCGGCACGCTGACCATGCGGCTGTACAACCGCAAGTAGCCCGTCACAGGCGCCAGTCGGTGGCGGCGTCTGGCCGGTAGGCGCAGTGCGTGCCGGTGCTGACGGCGGCGCGGAGGTGGGCGGCCAGCTCCGGGTGGCGCTGGTCGAGGCGGCGGAGCGTGTCACGGATGCGGGCGGTCACCGTCTTCCGCGCGCGCTCCGCCTCGTCGCCCAGGCGGCGGGTGCGCCCGCCGAGGCCGGCCGCCGCCCGCAGCTCGGCCAGCAGCGCGGCGCGTTCGGCGTCCAGGCGGGCCGCGCGCTCGTCGTCGCCGAGGCCGGTGGCCCGGTCGATCTCCTCGTCGAGGCGGGTGAGGTGGGCGCGGTAGCGGGCCTTTGCCTCCTCGTCCAGCACCGGGTCGCCGCCCATGCGGCGGGCGGCCGTGGCCTCGGGGTCGCCCTCGGGGCTGGCCAGTTCGGCCGCCGGGATGTCGGTGCCGGGGCTGGCGAGCAGGCGGTGCAGGTCGCGCAGGCCCTTGGCGTCGGGCATGTGGACCAGGCGCCCGGCGAAGCGCAGCGACCAGACCGTGCCGTCGAAGCGGAACTCCTTCTCCGCCTCCGCCCCCGCCCCTGCCTGCGGCTCCACCGTCGCCTCGGCCACTGCCGGCTCCTGGGCGTTCGGGGCGTCGCCGAGGAGGTGGCGCATGCCGAGCTCCTCGGCGTCGTGGGCCACGTCGTTGGCCAGCGCCGCCGCTGCCGCCGCGTCGCCCGGGCCCGCGCGGGCGGCCAGCGCCCGGGCCAGGCGGGCGCGGGCCTCGACCGACCACGGCCGGGCGCCGAGCCGGTCGGCGGCACGCGCGGCCTCGGCGAAGCCCGCCACCGCCGCGTCCCACCGCTCCTCGGCCGCGTCCACCTCCGCCGCCCACAGCACCATCGGGCCGCTGACGTCGAAGCCCCACATCGACACCGCCCAGGCCCCGGCCTCGGCATAGGGGGCGAGGGCGGCGCGCACCCGCTCGCACAGCACCGGGTCCTTCGAGGCGGCCGCCGCCTGCGCCTGGAGGCGCAGCCACAGCGGGCGCACGCTGCGCGGCGGCTCGCTGTCGCGCGCCGCGATCTCGGCGTGGAGGCGGATCGCGGTGGCGGCGTCGCCGCGCTGCGCCGCCGTGATGCCCGCGATCATCTCGGGGTTGCGGTACAGGCGCCTGGTGGTCGGCGCGGCGTGAAGCTCGTCGAGTTCGCCGAAGCGGCCCTGGAGCAGCAGCATCGCCCAGCGCAGGTGGATGCCGAAGAACGCGAAGTGCTCGTGGTGGTCGTCCGCGTGGTCGCCCATCTCCATCGCCTGACGCTGCAGTTCCTCCGCTTCCTCGAACCGGCCGTGGAGCGTGGCGATGATGCACTGGTCGATGGCGGAGGAGAAGTGGTAGCGCGGGACGCCGAGGCTTTCGACGACGGCCACGAACTCCAGGAACTGCTCCAGGTAGCGCGGATCGCCCTGTTCCAGAAGCGCCACCCAGCGCAGCGACATGCCGAAGTGCTCCAGATCCCGGTCCTGGGTGCGCCGGGCCACGGCGATCATCTCGTCGGTGATCGTTTCACGCTCCGCCGCCGTGCCCAGGCCCCAGATCGCGTCGTGGCGGGCCGAGAGGCTGAAGCCGAGCGCGTCGTCGTCGGCGCCGCGCCGGGCCAGCGCCTCGCTGCGCACGGTCAGCTCGCGGGCCAGCTCGTTGTTCGAGGCGTCCGGCGTCGGCAGGTAGCCGAGGCGGCCGCTGGCCTCCCGCAGCAGCTGGGAGGTGAGCCTGCGGTGGCCGTCACCGGCCTTGGAGCCGAGCCAGTAGCCAGCCTGGTAGAGCGACAGCGCGACCCGGGCCAGCACCTCCACGTCGTCCAGGGCCCGGGCCTCGGCGACGACCTCCTCGTAGACCCGCCACGCCTCGGCGGCCGCGTCCTCGCCGCCGAGGTGGTGCAGCTCGAGGGCGAGGGTGAGCCCCGTCGTCATCCGCTGCTTGGGATGGACGCCGGCGGCCAGCTCGTACGCCCGGCGCAGGTGGCCGGCGGCCTCCTCGAACGCCATCCGGCCCCCGGCGTCGGTGGCGGCGGCGCGCAGCAGCTCGAACGCGCGGGCCGGCGGCAGCCCGCCGCCGGCGAGGCGGGCGTGGCGGGCCAGCTCGGCCGGCAGCACGCCGCAGCGCTCGACGAGCACAGGCTGCCGGTCCAGGGCGCGTACCACGGCGGCGTGGCGGCGGGCGCGTTCCCCCGCCCCGTCCGGCTCGGCCGCGTCCGGCTCCAGCTCCTCGTAGAGGGTTTCGCGGACCAGGTCGTGGGCGAAGGCGAAGCGGCCCGCGCCCAGCGGCGTCACGAGCCGGGCGGCCACCGCCTGGTCCAGCAGCCGGTTCACCTCGGGCACGGGCGTGGCCTGGACGGCGGCCAGCAGCGACCGGTGGAACTCCCGGCCGAGCACGGCGGCACCGGTCAGCAGCTCCGCGACCGGCGGGGGCAGCAGCGACAGGCGGCGGCGCACGGTGTCGCGTACGCCGGGCGGGATGGCGGTGAGCGCGTCCGGGCCGTGGGCCCGGCTCTGCCACAGGCGGGCGGTCTGCTCGACGAAGAACGGGTTGCCGCCGGTGCGCCGGTGGACCTCGGCGGCGAGTCCGGCGTCCGGCTCGCGGCCGGTGGTGCGGGCGATCAGCGCGGCGACGCCGGAGGCATCCAGCCCGGTCAGCCCGACCGTCGTCGCCTTGGCCGCGAGCGGCGCCTCCACCTCGCCCTCGGTCTCGCGGTAGGTGCCGACCAGCAGCAGGCGTTCGAACCAGGCGTGCTGGGCGGCGAAGTGCAGCAGCCGGAGGGAGGCGGCGTCGGCCCAGTGCAGGTCCTCCAGGATCACCACGACGGGCCGCTCGTGCGAGGCCGTGACCAGCAGCGTCGTCACGGCGTCGTACAGCTCGAAGCTGTCGCCGCCCGGCTCGGCGGGGCTCCCGCCCGGCCCGCCGCCCGCGCCCGCCTCGTGGGCGTTGTCGCGGGCGTTGTCGTGGGCCGCGCCGCTGTGGGCCGTGCCGCCGTGGCCGGCGCCTGCGGTGGTCTCGCCGAGCAGCGTGTCCAGCGCGCCGCCCGCCGCCTCGCGGGCCGCCGCCCACGCCTCGGCGCCCGCCGCGCGCCGCATGCCGCGCACCACCTGCACCCACGGCCAGTACCCCGGCGCGCTCTGCGAGTCCCAGCAGGCGCCGGAGAGCACCAGCGCCCCCAGGCGCCGGGCCTCCTCCGCCGCGCCCGTGACGAGGGCGGTCTTCCCGATCCCCGCCTCGCCGGTGACCAGCACCAGGCCGCCGTGGCTCGCCACGGCCCGCTCGATCTGGCCCCGCAGCACCCCGGCCGCGTGCTCTCGCCCGATCAGCTCCTCGAACACCTGCGTATCCCCCGTGACGCTGCCCCGTTCCCTGCCTTCGTACTTCCCTGCGACGACCTGCGTGACTTCCCTGCGACGCTGGGTGGCGCTTCCGTCGCCCGGTCCTTCGTACGAGGATGTCACGATGCAGTACACCGATCCTGTCACCAGCCCCGGCAGCGGTCCCGGTGCCGACACCCCACGCCGGATCGCGGACTCCTACGTCGAGACGCTCTCCGACCTCGATCCCATCACCGCCACCTACCTCGGCAACCGCCCCGGCTCGGACGCGGTTCCCGACCTGTCCCCCGACGGCTACGAGGCGATCGCCGACGCGCAGCGAGCAACCCTCGCCCGGCTCGACGCCGCCGAGGCGGCGGCCGGCGGCCAGGGCGCGCTCCCCGTGCCGGAACGCCGCGCCGCGCGCCTCCTGCGGGAGCGGCTCGGCGCCGCCCTCGCGCAGCACGACGCCGGCGAGCACATGCGCGAGGTCAGCAACCTCTTCTCCCCCGTGCACCGCCTGCGGTCCGTCTTCCTGATGATGCCGGCCGCGACCGACGACGACTGGGGCGTCATCGGCCGCCGCCTGCGCAGGGTGCCTCAGGCCGTCCAGGGCTACGTGACCTCTCTCGACGCGGGCCTGGCGCGCGGCCTGGCCGCCGCGCCCCGCCAGGTCGAGACCGTCGGCGGACAGCTCGACGCCTGGCTGGCGGCCGACTGGTATCGCGCCTTCGTCGCCGCCGGTCCCGAGGCGCAGCGGGCCGAGCTCGACGCCGCCGCCGCCGGCGCCACCGCCTCCCTGGAGGAGCTGCGCACCTACCTCCGCACCCGTTACCTGCCCTCCCCCACCGTCTCCGCGACCCCCGACGGCGTGGGCCGCGAGCGGTACCTGCGGGGCGCCCGCCAGTGGACCGGCGCCGACCTCGACCTGGCGGACGCGTACGCCTACGGGTGGGAGGAGTACCACCGGCTGCTGGACGAGATGCGGCAGGTGGCCGACGCGATCCTGCCCGGCGAGTCGCCGCTGGCGGCAATGCGCCATCTGGAGACCGAGGGCGAGGCCCTGGAGGGCGAGGACGCGATCCGCGGCTGGCTCCAGGACCTGACGGACGAGGCCATCGACACCCTCAGCGGCCGGCACTTCGACATCGCCCCGCCCATCCGCCGCGTCGAGACGCTGATCGCCCCGCCCGGCAGCGCCGCCGCGCCGTACTACACCTCACCCTCGCTGGACTTCTCCCGCCCCGGCCGCACCTGGCTGCCGACGATGGGCGCCACGCGCTTCCCCGTCTGGCACCTGGTCTCCACCTGGTACCACGAGGGCGCGCCCGGGCACCATCTCCAGCTCGCCCACTGGGTGCACATCAAGGACCAGCTGTCGCAGTACCAGGCGTCCCTCGGCTCGGTCAGCGCCTCGGTGGAGGGCTGGGCCCTGTACGCCGAACGCCTCATGGACGAGCTCGGGTACCTCACCGACCCGGCCCGGCGCCTGGGCTGCCTCTCGGCGCAGATGCTGCGGGCGGTGCGGGTCATCATCGACATCGGCATGCACGTCGGCCTGCGCATCCCGGAGGGCGAGAGCTTCCACCCGGGCGAGGTGTGGACGCCGGAGCTCGCGCTCGACTTCTTCATGGCCCACACCGGGCACGACGCCGAGTACTCCCGCTCGGAGCTGGTGCGCTACCTGGGCATCCCCGGGCAGGCCATCAGCTACAAGCTGGGCGAGCGGGCCTGGCTGGCGGGCCGCGAGGCGGCGCGGGAGTCGGCGCTGCGGCGCGGCGAGGCGTTCGACATGAAGTCCTGGCACATGGCGGCGATCTCGCTCGGCTCCCTGGGCCTGGACGACCTCGCCGCCGAGCTTCCGCACCTCTAGGTCACCTCCAGGGGCTTCGGCGGTGGCGCCCCCGGGTGACTCGGGGGCGCCGCTGGGCGGCGGGGCGGCGCGGCGGCGGAGCGGGGGTTAGCAGCCCTGGCTAGCCCGGGCTGTCCGTCGAGACCGGGTCGGGGCGCGGCTGGATCTCCCGCAGTGCCAGGGCCAGCAGCGGCAGGCCCACGCACGTGATGGCGGTGGCGTAGAGCCAGCCGGCGAGGACGTCGGTGGGCCAGTGGCTGCCGAGGTAGACGCGGCTCGCGCCGACCGCCACGGCCCACGCGGCGGGGAGCGCGACGGCCAGCGCCCGGGTGGCGGTGCGGTGGCAGTACGGCAGCAGGGCGGCGGCCAGGCCGATGGCGACCATCGCGGAGGTGGTGGTGTGGCCGGACGGCATGCCCGGCCCGGTGGAGATCAGCACCATGTCCTCGCGGGGCGGGCGGGGGCGGCCCAGCGCCGAGACCACGCCGTAGCGGATGAGCTGGCCGGTCAGCAGGCCGGCGCTCGCCACGAGCGCGGCCAGCCACCACCGGCGTCCGCCGCGCACGTACAGCACGCCCGCCAGGGCCGCCAGCAGCGCGGGCACGAGGTCGTCGCCGGTGTGGGTGATCGCCTCCCACACGTCGTTGCGGTCGGGGGTGCGCTGCCGCACCGCCCAGTCGTGCAGGGCGGTGTCCACGCCGAAGGGGTCGCCGCCCCGGAACGCCACCACCAGCATGAGCGTGGCCAGCAGCGCCGCGGCGGCGGCCGAGGTGAAGAGAAGGTGACGTGGGGGCAGCGGCATCGACATCGGCGGCAGCCTAGCGGCAGGCCCGTCACGCGGCCCAGCCTCACCCCGAGTTCACCCCGGGATGCCCTGCGCGAAGCCGCCGTCCACCGGGAACTCGGCGCCGGTGGTGAACGTCGCGTCCCCGGCGAGGAAGAGGGCCGCGGCGGCGATCTCCTCGACCGTGCCGTTCCGCTTCAGCGGCGTCGCGGCGTCGCCCAGCTCGATGAACGCCTTCCGCTCCTCCTCGCTCATCCTGGCCACGCCCATGGTGGGGGTCCGGATGAAGCCGGGGGCAAGGCAGTTGACGCGGATCCGGCGGGGGAGCAGCTCGGCGGCCAGCACCTGGGCGACGGCGCGGACCGCCTCCTTGGAGCCGGAGTAGACGGACATTCCCGGGAAGATCGCGTCGTTGGCGACGGTGGTGAAGAGGATCGAGCCGCCGTCCTTCAGCAGCGGCTCCAGGCGGCGCGTGGTGAAGAACGCCCCCTTGGCGTTGATGGCGAAGTGCCGGTCCCAGGCCTCCTCGGTGACCTCGGCGAGGGGCTGGATCTCGGCGATGCCGTGGTTGACGAAGAGGTGGTCGACGCGGCCGAGCCGCTGCTCGGCGAGCCGCCCGAGCGCGTCGATGTCGGCCATGCTTGCGGCGTCGGAACGCACCACGTGCGCCGCCTGGGACGCGGAGGCGGTCGCGGTGCGGGCGTCCTCGATGGCGCGCTCGTTGCGGCCGGTGAGGAGCACCTCGGCGCCCTCGCGCAGCAGCGCCTTGACGATCGCCAGCCCCATGCCGTGGGTGCCGCCGGTGACCACGGCCGTCCGGCCCTCGAACCTGCCCATGGAGTCGCTCCGTTCGTTTCGTCGTGATCGGTCGAGGCAACGCTGCCGGGCGCGGCTTGCGGTCCCCTGGCGTTACGCCGCCGGTCCGCCGCCGGTCCGCTTGCGCGGGACGCCGGGTTACCGTTTGGTCATGCGATTCGGGGTCCTCGGCCCGCTGGCGGTGTGGACGGATGACGGGCAGGCCGTTGAGGTGCCCGAGGTCAAGGTGCGTGCTCTGCTCGCCGATCTGCTGGTGGATCCGGGGCGGGTGGTCTCGGCCGACCGGCTGCTGGAGGACCTGTGGGGCGATGCCGCGCCGCCGAACCGCGCGGGCGCGGTGCAGACGCGGGTCTCGCGGCTGCGTCGGGCGCTCGGGCCCGGCCGGGGCCGGGAGCTGGTGGTGCATCGCCCGCCCGGGTATCTGCTTCGGGTGCCGGCGGAGGCGGTGGACGCGGGCCGGTTCGAGGCGTTGACCGCGCGGGCCCGCCGGGCGGCCGACCCGGTGGAGCGGGCCGCGCTGCTGACCGAGGCGCTGGCGCTGTGGCGGGGGCCGGCGTTCGCCGACTTCGCCGACGAGGCGTTCACGCGGGGGGCCATCGCCCGGTTTGAGGAGCGGCGGCTGCTGGCGCTGGAGGAGTGGGCCGAGGCCCGGCTGGAGCTCGGCGAGTACGGGGCGGTGGTCGCGGAGCTGGGCGAGCTGGTGGCCCGTCACCCGCTGCGGGAGCGGCTGCGGGCCGCGCAGCTGCGGGCGTTGTACCAGGCGGGGCGCACCGGCGAGGCGCTGGCCAGCTACGAGCGGCTGCGCCGCCGGCTCGCGGAGCAGCTCGGCGCGGACCCGGGGCCGGAACTGGCCGCCGTGCACGCCGAGATCCTGCGGCAGGCGCCGGAGCTGCGGCCGCCGCCGCGGCCGGAGCAGGCGGCGCGGCGCGCGGCCGGGAACCTGCCGGCGCCGGTGAGCGAGCTGGTCGGGCGCGGGACGGAGGTGGCGCGGGTGGGCGCCCTGCTGGCGAGCGAGCGGCTGGTGACGCTGACCGGGCCGGGCGGGGTCGGCAAGACGCGGCTGGCGATCGAGGCCGCGCACCGGCAGGAGGAGGCGTTCCCGGACGGCCGCTGGCTGGTCGAGCTGGCCCCGCCGGGCCACGGGCCGGGTGTCTTCTGCTCGGCGGAGGAACTGGCCGCCGAGGGGGCGGCGGTCCTGGGGGTTCCGGGCGACGGCGGCAGCGCCTCGGGCCCGATCGAACGCCTGGCGGCGGCGTTGCGCGACCGGCGGCTGCTGCTGGTCCTGGACAACTGCGAGGCGCTGGCCGAGCCGGTCGCCATCCTGGCCGAGGCGCTGCTGCGGGCCGTGCCCGGGCTGCGGATCCTCGCCACCAGCAAGGAGCCGCTGGGCCTGCGCGGCGAGCGGCTGTGGGCGGTCGAGCCGCTGGCGGAGCCCGACGCGGTGCGGCTCTTCGCGGCACGGGCCGCCGCCGCCTCACCCGGGTTCGCGCTGACCGACGCCACGGCCCCCGCGGTCGCGGCGATCTGCCGCCGCCTGGACGGCATCCCGCTCGCGCTGGAGCTGGCCGCCCGGCGGGTGCGGGTGCTGGGCGTGCGCGAGCTGGCCCGGCGGCTCGCCGAGCGGGACCGCTTCGGGCTGCTCACCGGCGGGCCCCGGGACGCGCCCGCGCGGCAGCGGACGCTGCGGGCGGTGATCGACTGGAGCTGGGAGCTGCTGAGCGAGGCGGATCGGGCCGTGCTGCGCCGCCTGACGGTGCTGGTCGAGGGCGGCGATCTCGCGGCGGCCGAGGCGGTGTGCGGCGAGGGCGTTCCGCCGGGCGACGTGCTGGACCTGCTGGGTCGGCTGGTGGACCGCTCCCTCGTCGTGGCCTCCGGCGATCCGCCGCGCTACCGGCTGCTGGAGTCGGTGGCCGCCTACGCCGGCGAGCGGCTGCGGCAGGCGGGCGAGGACGAGCTGACCGGGGCGCGGCGGCGGCACGCGGCCCACTTCCTGGCCCTGGCCGAGGAGACCGAGCCGGGCCGCCTGGCCGCCGAGTCCGGCAACGCGCGCGCCGCGATCGAACGCGCGGCGGCTGCCGGGGAGGCCGAGACGGCGCTGCGGCTGGCGCTGGCCATGGCCTGGCACTGGCTCTCCGCGGGGCGCGCCACCGAGGCGCGGCGGGCGTTCGAGCTGGCGCTGTCGGCCGGGGCCGAGGGCGACGCCCCGCGGGAGCTGCGGGCCCGCGCCGAGGCGCGGCTCGCGGAGCTGCGCGTGAGCTCCGGCCCGGTCGGCGTCGGCCCGGCGGCCTAGGACCGGCCCTAGACCCGGCGCACCTCCACGTCGGCGGCGCGGACGAAGCCTATGCGGTGCCCGAGCTGTATCTGGTAGTACTCCTCGCCCCGCACCACGCGCCCCAGCTCCGCGTCCGGGTCATAGGTGACGGCCCGGTAGTACTCGCTGGGGGTGCGCAGGCCCAGCACGTACTCCTGGTCGGCGGGGATCTCGTACACCAGCGGGGAGACCGTCTGGGCCGGGATGTCCGACGGGTACGCCCCGGCCTCGGGGTAGGCGCGGCCGTACACCGGGATGGTGGACGCGCCCGCCTTGCCCGTCACGACGCGGCCCGTGGAACCGACGGCGGTCGGCGCGGAGTCCGGGCTGTGGAACCACGCCTTCTGCCCGAGGAACCAGATCGCGATCCAGTCCCCCTCCCGGTCCGCCACGGCGAACTGCGTCCCCGTGGAGGCGCGGGCGCTCACGTCGTTGACCCCTGTCGTGGCCTCCCCGTCGGAGTCCGGGCGGGTGCCGATGTCGCGCACCAGCGGCGCGTCGTGCGAGGGGGCGGTGTGGAGGCGCACGGCCGAGGAGCCGTGGGGCGCGCAGTCGTTGCCCGTGGCGCCGCAGTTGATGAACGGCGGGGTGTTCGTGTCGTACTCCGGGGCGATGGTGACGATCCTGGCCCGCCGCCCCGCCGTCGGCTCGAAGGGGGCGCCCAGCAGCTCGAAGTAGTGCGCCCAGTCCCAGTACGGGCCGGGGTCGGTGTGCATGCCGGGGATGTTGGAGGTGACCGGGCCCTGCACCTGGTCGTGGCCGACGATGTGGTGCCGGTCGAGCGGGATGTCGAAGCGGCGGCACAGGTACCGCACCAGGCGGGAGGAGGTGCGGTACATCGCCTCCGTGTACCAGGCGTCCGGCTCGATGAGGAAGCCCTCGTGCTCCAGGCCGATCGACTTGGCGTTGACATACCAGTTGCCCGCGTGCCAGCCCACGTCCTTGGTGCGGAGGTGCTGCGCGATGTGGCCGTCGGAGGAGCGCAGGCTGTAGTGCCAGGAGACGTACGTCGGGTCCTGGACGAGGTCGAGCGTCGTCTCCCAGGTGGCCTCGGTGTCGTGGATGACGATGTAGTCGATCGACTGGGAGTCGGGGCGGTTGGCCGTGTCGTGGTTGCCGTAGTCCCCGTCGCCGAGGTCCTCGTAGGGCGCCGGGAGCCATTCGCAGGAGACCGAGTCCGGCGCCTCGACCTCGGGGTCGCGGGCGGCGCGCGGCAGGCCGAGGGCGTCGGCGGTCGCGGTGCGCGGGGTCACGGCGAGCGGTTCGAGCGCGACGCGCTCGCCCTCGGCGGTGGTGCGCTCCTCGCCGGCGTTGATCACGGCGTAGACGTCGTCGGCGAACACCTCGGCGGCGCGCCGGGTCCGCGCCCCCGCGTACGCCGCGACCGCGCCGTACCACGCGGCCGGGTCCGCGCTCAGCGGCTGGCCGAGGGCCCGCTGCGCGTCGGCCAGCAGCGCGGCGCCGCCCTGGATGTTGGCCGCGCCGGAGGTCCGCAGCTCCTCGGGGTCCAGGCCGGTGAGCTCGGCGGCCCGGTCGAGGGTCTGGAGCGAGGGGGGAAGCTCGGAGCGCTCCGGGACGGCCCGGGGCGAACGCCGGGGCAGCGGCCGGGAGGTGTCGCCGCGCGGGTCCTCGGCGCCGGAGGCTATGGGGGCACCTCCCAGGCCCTTCAGGGCCTGGGGGAGGGTGGCGGCGTACGCCGCGGCCTCGGCGGCCCGGGTCAGGGCGGTGTGGGCGTCCGTCAGGTGCATCGGCCCATACCCGCCGGAGACGCTGGGCGCGCCGCCGTGCCCGTCCCAGCGGGAGACCAGGTAGGAGACGCCGAGCAGCACGCTCAGCGGGACCGCGAACCGCTCGGCGGCGTCGGCGAACGCCGCCTGAAGCGACGTCGCCTCCGAGTCGGGGGCCGCCGACGCCGACGCCGACGCCGCTGACGCCGATGCCTCACCCGCCGTCAGCAGCAGCGGTGTGCCGGCGGCCGCGGCGGCGGCGCCCGCCGTGGCCGTGCGCAGCACTGTCCTGCGGGTGTGGCTCGCGCGTGTCGTTCCTCGCACCTGGGGCCTCCCGAGATCGCCATGGGGTGGGCATGAGCATGGTGTTGACGGATGACGCCGTCAATGCGCCAGGGATACGCCGACGTTGCCCGTCGGTGGCGGCGCGGACGCGCGCGTGACGCCCTTTCGGCGTCTCGCCTCGGGCCGCCTGCACCCCGGCACTTGTATAGACCGCTGGGAACGGGCCGGGCTTTGCCCGATCTTTGCCGTTCCACCCGATCGGGTGAACGCCGCTGGACTGCGCGCGGCGCCGAGCCGACGGTTAGCGCATGACGCCCATGAGGTTCCCGCCGAGGTTCCCGCGTCCGCCTCGGCCGCTCCCCTGCGCGGCCGTCCTCGCCGCCGCGCTCGCGGTGGCCCTCGGCCCCGCCGCCCCGCCCGCGGCCGCGGCGGAGCTGTGGGAGGACGGCGCGGTGAGCACCGTCGGCAAGATCCTGTGGGACATGGGCAACGGCCAGCTCGGCATGTGCTCAGGCGCGATCGTGGACGCCCCGAACGGCAGCGTGATCGCCACCGCCGCGCACTGCGTCAGCACCCCGGACACCCCCGAGCCCCCCGAGGAGGCGTGGTTCGTGCCCGGCTACGACCACGACCGCGAGACGTACCAGCGCGAGGGCTGGCGGGTGGCGGCGTTCCACACGCCCGACGGGTGGGACATGACGCAGGAGATGACCTCGATCCTGCCGCACGACTACGCCTTCCTGACGGTGGAGACCAGGGGCGGCAGGACCATCCAGCAGGAGCACGGCGCCAACCGCCTCGCCTTCGAGCCGGTCCAGGAGGGCGGCGAGGTCGAGGTCCTCGGCTATCCGGCGGTCGACCCCTACGACGGCGAGTCGCTGCACTACTGCGCGGGGGAGACGCAGGTCCTGGCGGAGGGCGAGGCCGAGGAGCCGAACGTCGGCGGGCTGCTGCTGGAGGACTGCGACATGACGGCCGGGTCGAGCGGCGGCCCGTGGCTGGCGGAGTACGACGAGCGCAGCCAGTCCGGCACCCTCCTCGCGGTGATGTCCGTCGGCAGCGGCGAGGGCCACGTCATCGGCCGGCCGTATCCCGAGTCGGCGAAGGCCCTCTTCGAGGAGGCGGGCGGGGCGTAGGACGCCCGCCACCCCCCATCCGCGCCATCCCGCGCCCGATCGCGTTAGATGACAAGAGCACCGGCGCTTGCTTGCCCTTGAGTGGAATAGACTCAACTTATCGCACGTTGCCTGTGGCAGACTCGAGTCTGCCACCCCTGGGACACGGAGGAGTACCGCTGACGTGAACGCCGAGCTGACCAACAGGAGCCGGGAAGCGATCGGCGCGGCCAACGACCGCGCGCTGCGCGACGGGCATCCGGACATCACCCCGGCGCACCTGCTGCTCGCCCTCCTCGAAGGGCGGGAGAACGAGAACATCCAGGACCTCCTCGCCGCCGTCGACGCCGACCAGGCGGCCATCCGCGCCGCCGCCGAGCGCCAGCTCGCCGGGCTGCCCAGCGTGCAGGGCGCCTCCGTGCCCCGGCCGCAGCCGAACCGCGAGCTGCTGGCCGTGTTCGCCGACGCCTCGCGGCGCGCCGCCGACCTCGGCGACCAGTACGTCTCCACCGAGCACCTGCTGATCGGCCTGGCCGCCAAGGGCGGCGAGGCCGGCGCGGTCCTCACCAAGCAGGGCGCCGGCGACAAGCGGCTGCTCAACGCCTTCCAGCAGGCCCGGGGCGGCCAGCGCGTGACGTCCCCCGACCCCGAGGGCACCTACAAGGCGCTGGAGAAGTTCGGCACCGACTTCACCGCCGCCGCCCGCGAGGGGCGGCTCGACCCCGTCATCGGCCGGGACCACGAGATCCGCCGCGTCGTGCAGGTCCTCTCCCGCCGCACCAAGAACAACCCCGTCCTCATCGGCGAGCCCGGCGTCGGCAAGACCGCCGTCGTCGAGGGCCTGGCCCAGCGCATCGTCAAGGGCGACGTCCCCGAGTCGCTGAAGAACAAGCGCCTCGTCGCCCTCGACCTCGGCGCCATGGTCGCCGGCGCGAAGTACCGGGGCGAGTTCGAGGAGCGGCTGAAGGCCGTGCTCAGCGAGATCAAGCAGAGCGACGGCCGCATCATCACCTTCATCGACGAGCTGCACACCGTCGTCGGCGCCGGCGCGGGCGGCGACTCCGCCATGGACGCGGGCAACATGCTCAAGCCCATGCTGGCCCGCGGCGAGCTGCGCATGGTCGGCGCCACCACCCTCGACGAGTACCGCGAGCGGATCGAGAAGGACGCCGCCCTGGAACGCCGCTTCCAGCAGGTCCTCGTCGCCGAGCCCACCGTCGAGGACTCCATCGCCATCCTTCGCGGCCTGAAGGGCCGGTACGAGGCCCACCACAAGGTGCAGATCGCCGACGGCGCCCTCGTCGCCGCCGCCGCCCTCTCCGACCGGTACATCACCTCACGCTTCCTGCCCGACAAGGCCATCGACCTGGTCGACGAGGCCGCCTCCCGCCTCCGCATGGAGATCGACTCCTCCCCCGTCGAGATCGACGAGCTCCAGCGCGCCGTCGACCGCCTGAAGATGGAGGAGCTGGCCCTCGCCAACGAGTCCGACGTCGGCTCCCAGGAGCGGCTGGCCCGGCTGCGCCGCGAGCTGGCCGACCGCGAGGAGGAGCTGCGCGGCCTCACCGCCCGCTGGGAGAAGGAGAAGCAGGGCCTCAACCGCGTCGGCGAGCTGAAGGAACGCCTCGACGAGACCCGGGGCCTGGCCGAGCGCGCCCAGCGCGACGGCGACTTCGAGACCGCCTCCAAGCTGCTGTACGGCGAGATCCCGGCGCTGGAGCGCGAGCTGGCCGACGCCTCCGCCGCCGAGGAGCAGGCCTCCGGCCACGCCCAGACCATGGTCAAGGAGGAGGTCGGCCCCGACGACATCGCCGACGTCGTCTCCTCCTGGACCGGCATCCCGGCCGGGCGGCTGCTGGAGGGCGAGACCGAGAAGCTGCTGCGCATGGAGGAGGCCATCGGCCGCCGCCTCATCGGCCAGTCCGAGGCGGTCCGCGCCGTCTCCGACGCGGTACGCCGCGCCCGCGCGGGCGTCGCCGACCCCGACCGGCCCACCGGCTCCTTCCTCTTCCTGGGCCCCACCGGCGTCGGCAAGACCGAGCTGGCCAAGGCCCTCGCGGACTTCCTCTTCGACGACGAGCGGGCCATGGTCCGCATCGACATGAGCGAGTACAGCGAGAAGCACTCGGTGGCCCGCCTCGTCGGCGCGCCCCCCGGGTACGTCGGGTACGAGGAGGGCGGCCAGCTCACCGAGGCCGTGCGCCGCCGCCCCTACACCGTGGTGCTGCTGGACGAGGTGGAGAAGGCCCACCACGAGGTCTTCGACATCCTGCTCCAGGTCCTCGACGACGGCCGCCTGACCGACGGCCAGGGCCGGACGGTGGACTTCCGCAACACCATCCTGGTCCTGACCTCCAACCTCGGCAGCCAGCACCTGATCGACCCGTTGGCCAAGCCGGACCAACGCCGCGAGGAGGTGCTCGCGGCGGTGCGGGCGGCGTTCCGCCCCGAGTTCCTGAACCGGCTGGACGACACCGTCATCTTCCAGGCGCTCGGCGGCGAGGAGCTGAGCCGGATCGCGCGGCTCCAGATCGACGCCCTCCAGCGGCGGCTCGCCGACCGCCGGCTCACGCTCGACGTCACGCCGCTGGCGCTGGGCTGGCTGGCCGACGAGGGCAACGATCCGGCGTACGGCGCCCGCCCGCTGCGGCGGCTGGTGCAGACCTCGATCGGCGACCCGCTGGCCCGCAAGATCCTCTCCGGCGAGGTGCGCGAGGGCCAGACCGTCCGCATCGACGCGGCGCTGGACGGCGGGCTCGCGATCGAGGCCGTGCGGGAGGAGAGCGCGTAAGCCCTGGCCGTGACCGGCCGTGACCGGTCACGGCCGGTCAACGCCCCTCAACGCCCTCGCCCAGGCGCGCGCGAATCTCCTCCGCCTCGGGGCGGGCCAGCTCCTCGTAGATCGGCAGGGCACGCCGCCAGGCGTCGTGGGCGGCGGCCTCGTCGCCCACGGATTGGTGGATGTCGCCCAGGCTCGTGAGCGTGTCGGCCACCGTCGGCGGATCGAGCGGCTCGGGGGTGTGCAGTCCGTCGAGCGACCGGCGCAGGCACGCGATCGCCTCGGCGTGCTCGCCGAGTGCCGCGTGCGCGTCGCCCAGGGCGCCCCAGGCGTAGGCCGCGCCGTACCGGTCGCCGGTCTTCTCCAGAATGGCGAGCGCCTCGCCACCGCTGACCAGCGCCTGCTCGGGTGCGCCCAGCTTGACGTGGTACCAGGCGATGTTGCTCAGCATGCGTCCCGCCCCGCTCTCGGCCCCGAGTGCGCGGTGGAGCTCCAGGCTCCGCTGGGCGCAGCGCATCGCCTCGGCGTAGTCGCGCTGGGAGGAGCTGAGGCGGCACAGGGCGGTGTAGACACCGGCCTGCCCCCTGACGTCGTCGCGTTCGCGGAACAGCCCCAGGGCCCGGTCCAGGTACTCCCGGGCGCGCCGGAAGAGGCGGAGATTCGTGTGCGCCAGGCCCAGCTCCAGGAAGAGACGGCCCAGCTCGGCGGTGTCGTCCAGCCGTTGCGCGGCGGGCATGAGGGTGTGCTGAAGCTCCACGTGCTCGTGCCAGTGGCACTGCTGAAGCAGGAACGCCGACACCATGCGCCCCAGCCGGATCGCCTGGTCGTCGAAGCCGCCGGTCCGCGCCGCGAACTCGACCGCGGCGATCAGCGCGGGATGCTCAGCGGCGAACCACTCCAAGGCGTCCGCGGTGCCGTCGAAGCGCTCGGGCGTCGTCGCGGGCCGCGACGGGCCGGCGTCGCCCAGCGAGACGCGCCGTATCCCGAGCGCGGCGTTGGCGGCGTGGGCGGAGTGCACGCAGTAGTCCAGGAGACGGGAGAACGCCGCGTGCCGCCCCTCCTCGGGATCCTGGTCGCGGGCCAGCTCGCAGGCGTAGTGGCGCAGCAGGTCGTGGAGCGTGAACCGGCCCGGCGCGTACTCGGTCAGCAGATTCCTGCTCACCAGCGCGGCCAGCAGCGGCCGGGCACGGCCCGTCGACAGCCCGGCCAGGCTCGCTGCCGCGCCCACCGCCAGGTCGGGGCCCGGGTGCAGCCCGAGGAGGCGGAAGAGGCGCGCCGCCTCGGGGCCGAGGGTGCGGTAGGACCAGGAGAACACCGCGCGGATGTCGGTCGCCACGTCCGCCTCCTCGCCGAGGGCGAGGTTGCCCAGGCCGCCGCCGCCCGCCTCGCGGAGCTGGGCGACGATGGTGGCCAGCGGGAAGTCGGGGCGGGCGGCGACGCGGGCGGCGACGATCGCCAGCGCCAGCGGCAGCCGGGCGCAGCGCTCGAGGATCTCGGCGACGGCGTCCTCCGCCTCCCGGCCCGCGAGGCGGGCCGGGCCGAGTCGGCTCGCGAGCATCTGCCGCGCCTCGTGCCGGGTGAACAGGTCGAGGGCGTGCTGGGTGGCGCCGGTCGCGGCGACCAGGCCGGGGAGCTGGTTGCGGCTGGTGACGAGGGCCAGGCAGCCGGGGGCGCCGGGCAGCAGCGGCCGCACCTGCGCGGCATCGCGGGCGTTGTCGAGCACCATCAGCACCCGGCGGCCCGCCAGCACGCTGCGGAACATCCCCGCCAGGGCGTCCGTGCCGGACGGCAGCTGCTCGGCGGGGACGCCGAACGCCGCGAGGACGTCGCGCAGCGCCTGATCCGGGGCCACGACCGTCCCGGACTCGTCGAAGCCGCGCAGGTTGACGTAGAGCTGGCCGTCGGGGAAGCGGTGGGCGACCCGGTGGGCCCAGTGCACGGCCAGCGCGGTCTTGCCCACCCCGGCCGTCCCGACGATCGTCGTGACCAGCGCGCCGCCACCCGCGTCCAGGCCGGCGTCCAGCCGCCTCAGGCTCGCCTCCCGTCCGGTGAACCCGCGCACGTCGGCAGGCAGCTGCGCCGGCCGCACCACGGGCCGCCTCACGGCCACCCCGTCCGGCCCCGGCCCGGCAGCGGCACCAGGGGGCGCGCCGGGCGGCGGCCCGGTGCCGGGCCCGGTGCCGGGGGCCATGCCCGCGCCGGAGCCGGGTGACGTGCCGGGCGTGGCACCCGGCGGCGGGGGCGCGGCCGCGCTGGCGTTGGCGTCAGGGGCGCCCGGTGTGCCGGGAGGGGTGGTCGCCGTGGCCGGTGGTGGGGCTGCTGGTGGAGCAGCGTTGGGGTCGCGGGTGCCGGGCGTGTCCGGTGGTGGGGCCGTGAGCGGCGTGGTTTCCGGGCTGGCGCCCGGGCCCGGCCTCGCCGCGCCAGCGTCGGCGGCGGCGAAGGCGCCCGGTGCGCCCAGGGCGGGGTCGCGGCGCAGGATCTGCGCGTGGAGGCGGGACAGGACCGGGCCCGGGTCCTCGCCCAGTTCGGTGACCAGGTCGTGCCGGGCGCGTGCGTACGCCGCCAGGGCGTCCGCCTGCCGCCCGGCGCGGTACAGCGCCAGCATCAGCAGCCCGGCCAGCGGCTCCGCCAGCGGGTGCGCCGCCGCGGCCGACGCCAGCTCGCTCAGCACCGCGCCGTGGCGCCCCGAGGCCAGCTCGGCCTCGAACCGCTGGGTCAGCAGCGTCACCGACTCCTGCGTCAGCGCCGTCCGCACCCCCTCGGCCCACTCGCCCCGCAGGCCCGCCAGCGGCGTACCCCGCCACAGCGCCGCCGCCTCCCGCAGCAGGCCCACCGCCCGCGCCGGGTCCGGCTCCTCGCGTGCCCGCCGCGCCAGCGCGCGCGAGCGGTGCACGTCCACCGCCTCGGGGGCGACCCGCAGCACGTAGCCGCCGTCCCGGCGCGCCACCCCGGGGGCGTCGGCCTCGCGCAGCCGCCGCCGCAGCCGCGAGACGTAGGTGTACAGCACCTGCCGGGCGTTCTCCGGCGGCGCCTCCCGCCACAGCCGGTCGATCAGCGTCTCCGCCGCCACCGGGCGGCCGGGCTCCAGCGCCAGCGACGCCAGCACACACCGCTGCTGCGGCGGCCCCAGCGTCGCGGGAAGCCCGCCCTCCCCCCGCACCTCGACCGGCCCCAGTAAGCGCACCTGTGCAGCCATCCCCCACACCCCCTCTAGCGCCCGTCGTACGGTTATACCGCGATACCGGGTGGTTGCCAGACGGGGGCGGTGATGGGGGAGGATGGAAGGCCGAGCCGCCACCGTAGCCGTACGAAGGGACAACGCCCCATGTCCATGGATCCGTCAGCGATTCCGAACTTCGGGGGTGCTCCCAAGAAGCCCGAGCAGCCCCAGCAGCCGGAGCAGGCAGAGCAGGCAGGCAAGGCAGAGCAGGCAGGCAAGGGCCAGCAGGGCCAGGAGAGCCAGCAGGGCCAGCAGCAGACGCGGCCCGTGCGGGTGGCCGCGCCCGACAAGGCGCTGGTCGAGCAGGTCCTGGAACGCATGCAGCTGAAGTACCAGGACGACCGGCAGGGCGACGTGGTCGCCCGCTGGAAGGAGTTCCGGGTCTACTTCATGTTCCGTGGCGAGAAGCAGCAGCGGATCATGTCCGTGCGCAGCTTCTACGACCGCAAGTACACGCTCGACGACAAGCCGCGCCTGCTGGAGAACCTCGACGACTGGAACCGCCGTACCCTGTGGCCCAAGGTCTACACCCACACCACCGACGAGGGCACGGTCCGCCTGATCGGCGAGGTGCAGATGCTGATCGGCCACGGCGTCGTGCTCGACCACTTCATCTCCTCGATGGTGAGCTGGGTGAACGCCTCGATCGAGTTCGAGAAGTGGATCACCGAGCAGCTCGGCATCGCCAAGGAGGCGTAGCTTCTACCGGGTGAGCCGGGCGCGGAGCTCCGCCTCCTCCGGGTGCCCCAGCTCCTCGTAGTGCCGCAGCGCACGTTGCCAGGCGTCGCGGGCGGCGGCCGTGTCGTCGGCGCCCTGGTAGGCGTCGCCGAGGCTGGTGAGGATGCCGGCCGCCAGCACGCGGCAACGCACCCGGTCCAGGTGGTACGACAGCCGCCGCCCCAGGCGGGTGGCCAGGTCGTCGAAGCCGCCACCGGACCCCACCGCGAACTCCACCGTCGCGACGAGCGTCCGGCACTCTGCGGCGCACCACGCCATGGCGCGGGCGTGGTCGTGGGCAGCATCGGCCCGGGATCCGTCACGAAGACGCGCCCGATCCCCATCGTCACGGTCGCGGCGTGGATCGAGTGCAGGTAGTGGTCGAGGAGCCGGGAGAGGGCCTCGCGTCGCTCCGGCTCCGGGTTCAGGTCGTGGGCGAGCTCGGTGGCGTACTGGCGCAGCAGGTCGTGGAGGCTGAAGCGGCCGGGAGCGTGCTCGGTGAGGAGGTTTCTTCCGACCAGCTCGGCCAGCAGCGGCCGGGCGTTACTGGCGGAGGCGGCCCCGGCCTCTCCCCGCCCTCGGCCCGCGCCCGCCGCGCCAGGGCGCGGGAGCGGTGCACGTCAACCTCCTCGGCGGCGAGGTCCAGCACGTACCCGCCGGCAGCGCGCCGCAGCACCCGCCGCAGCCGGGAGACGTACGTGTACAGCGCGTCCCGGGCGTTCCCCGGCGGGTCCTGGTCCCACAGCCGGTCCAGCAGCGTCTCGGCCGCCACCGGCCGCCCCGGCGCCATCGCCAGCACCGCCAGCAGGCACCGCTGCTGCGGCGGCCCCGCGTCCCTGCTCCTGCCGTCGGGTCCTCGCAGCTCCACCGGCCCCAGCAGCCCCACACCCGCCAAGTCAGCCATGCGCTCCACCGTGTCAGATCCCGTCAAGGTTCCGGCCAAGGCGGCGGACAAGGCGGTCGCCGCATGCTGGGGTCATGCACGAGCGGACGTGGGTGAGCGCCCACATCTCCCACACCGGACCGCAGGACGTCCTGCTGACCGGGCTCGTCCGGCCGCTGCTGGGCGAGTTGGCCGCCGAGCGCCTGGTGGACTCCTACGTCTTCCAGCGCGGCCTGGCGCATCTGCGGCTCGGCCTCCGAGCGACGGGGGGATCGGGGGCGTCGGGGGGGAGAGCCGAGGAGATACGCCGGCTGGTGCGGGCGCGGTGCCGCCGCTTCTTCGCGGTCGCGGCGGCGCCGCGACCCGTGGCCGGCGTCAAGGGGCAGCCGCCGCCGGGCCCGGACCGGATGACCGCCGCCGCCGGCGTCGGCGGCGCGGCGAACGCCCTGACGTTCGTGCCCCACCGCCCGCATCCGCAGGGCGCCGTCGAGGACCACTACGCGCTGTGCAGCCGCACCGCGCTGCGGCTGATATCCGCCGGACTGCCGCCCGAGGAGCGGGACATGGTGGCGTTCTCCCTGATCCTGACGTCCTGGTTCCTCGTCGAGCCCGACCTCGCGCGCCTCGCGCGGCAGCCCTTCGTACGGGGCGAGCCACCGGAGCGGGAGCCCGAGCCGGAGCCCGGGCCCGAGCTGTGGCGGCGGGCGCTGCGTACGGCGGCCGCGCAGGTGTGGGCGACGGCCGAGTCCGTCACCTCCGGCCGGACGCCGGGCGACGTGCTGGGGCGCTGGGCCGCCTCGCTCAATGCCGTCCCGATCGAGGGGGCCGAGCGCGTCTTCAACTCCTGCGCCCACCTCGCCTGCAACCGTCTGGGCACCGACTGGGACGGCGAACGCCGCCTGCGCCGCCTCGCCGCCCGCGCCGTCACGGAACTCGCGGCGTGACCGCGTACCGCCAACGCCACGCCAACGCCAACGCCGCACCGCCAGCAGGCCACTGCCCCGGCGCCGACTCCGTGAGGGTCGGGGCCGGGGCAGCGGCCGGTGCTGCCGGGCGGCGCAGGATTCACACCCAGTCAGGCCACCCCGGAGCCCTCTTCGGCGAAGTGGCAGGCGACCGGGTGACCCGAGCCCCGGTCCACCAGCGCGGGCTCCTCGGTGGCACAGATCTCCTGCGCCTTCCAGCAGCGGGTCCTGAAGCGGCAGCCGCTGGGCGGGTTCAGCGGGCTCGGCACGTCCCCGGTGAGCACCGTGCGCCGCCGGCGGCGTTCCCGCTTGGGGTCGGCCAGCGGGGCGGCCGACAGCAGCGCCTGCGTGTACGGGTGGGCCGGGCGCTCGTACACCTGCTGCCGGGTGCCGGTCTCCACTACCTTGCCGAGATACATCACGGCTATGCGGTCGGATATGTGCCGGACCACCGACAGGTCGTGGGCGATGAAGACGTACGCCACACCCAGCCGGTCCCGCAGGTCCTCCAGCAGATTGACCACGCCCGCCTGCACGGATACATCCAACGCCGAGACCGGCTCGTCCAGCACGAGCAGCTTCGGCTCCAGCGCCAGGGCGCGGGCGATGCCGATGCGCTGCCGCTGGCCGCCGGAGAACTCGTGCGGGTAGCGGTTGCCGTGCTCCGGGCTCAGGCCGACCAGCTCCAGCAGCTCCGCGACGCGCGCCTTGCCGCCGTCGCGCCAGCGGTGATGTACCTTCAGCGGCTCGGCGACGATGTCGTTCACCGGCAGCCGCGGGTTGAGGGAGGCGTAGGGGTCCTGGAAGACCATGCCCGTCTTGCGCTGCACCGAGCGCAGCCGCGCCCCGCCCAGGCCGGTGATCTCCTCGCCGTCGAAGCGGACCGAGCCGGAGGTGGGCTTGATGAGCTGGAGCACGGCCCGCCCGGTGGTCGACTTGCCGCAGCCGGACTCGCCGACCACGCCGAGGGTCTCGCCCGCGCTGACGCTGAACGAGACCCCGCTGACGGCCTGCACCTGTCCGGCGACGCGGCGGAAGAGGCCGCCGCCGCGCACCGGGAAGTTCACCACCAGGTCGCGGACCTGGAGCAGCTCGTCGCCCGCCGCCTCCGCGGCGGCGCTCTGCGGCGACTTGGCCAGCGTCACGTCCTTGGCGTCGTCCACGTCCGCGTTCATCGGCCCTCCTCGCTGTCACGGTCGCCGTGGTCGCCGCCTTCGGCGGGAGCCGCGTCGGCGGTAGCCGCGTCGGCGTCCCCGGCCGGCGGGCCGTCGGCTTCCGCGGCTTCCGCCGCCACCAGCGCCGCCTCCGCCTCCTCCGCCAGCCGGAAGAACGCCGTCGGGTCCTCGGCCTCGGCGAGCCTGTCGCTGTGGTGGCAGGCGGCCGCGTGGCCGCCGCCCGCGTTTCCCTCGGCGTCGTCGCCGTCGTCGCCGTCGTCGCCGTCGTCGCTGTCGTCGGCGGCGCCGACGGCGCTCACCAGCTCCGGCTCGCGCTCGCGGCAGACGTCCGTCGCGAGTGGGCAGCGCGGCGAGAACGGGCAGCCGGGCGGCAGCGCGATCAGGGACGGCGGGGCGCCCGCGATCGGGCGCAGGCGTTCGTCGCGCTCGCCGTCCAGCGACGGGATGGAGCCCAGCAGCCCCGCCGTGTACGGCATGCGCGGCCGGTAGAAGACGCGGTCGGTCTCGGCGATCTCCACCGGCTTGCCGGCGTACATCACCAGCGTCCGGTGGGCCATGCCCGCGATCACGCCCAGGTCGTGCGTGATCATCAGGATCGCGGCGTTCACCTCGTCCTTGACCTCGAGCAGCTTCTCCAGGATCTGCGCCTGCACGGTGACGTCCAGGGCGGTCGTCGGCTCGTCGGCGATGATGACGTCCGGGTCGTTGATGATGGCCATGGCGATCATCACGCGCTGCCGCATGCCGCCGGAGAACTCGTGCGGGTACGCCCGCAGCCGGCGTTCGGCCTGCGGGATGCCGACGAGGTCGAGCATCTCCCTGGCCCGTACCAGTGCCTTCTTGCGCGGCACGAGGTGGTGGGCGAGCACCGCCTCGGCGAGCTGGTCGCCGATGGTGCGGACCGGGTTGAGCGAGGTCATCGGGTCCTGGAAGATCATCGCGATCTTGCGGCCGCGCAGCGAGCGCTGCTCCCTGGGCCTCAGGCTCAGCAACTCCTGGCCCCGGTAGCGGATGCTGCCGTTGATGCGGGCGTTCTTCGGCAGCAGGCCCATGATGGCCATGGAGGAGACCGACTTGCCGGAGCCCGACTCGCCGACGATGCCGAGGACCTCGCGGGCGCGCAGCGTGTAGCTGACGCCGCGCACGGCCTTCACCTCGCCGTCGTCGGTGGGGAAGGTGACGGTGAGGCGGTCGACGGCCAGGACCTCCTCGTCCGTGGGCGGCTGGGAGTCCGCGAGGGTCCTGGCGGCGTGCACCTCCTCCGCGGCCTTGGTCACCGTGGTGGCGAGCGTGGTCGTGTGGGGGGTCTGGGGGATCGTCATCAGTCACGCACCCGGGTCTGTCGGGGATCGAAGGCGTCGCGCAGCCCGTCGCCGATGAAGTTGACCGACAGGGCGATGGCGATGATGAAGGCGCCGGGCCAGTAGAACAGCCAGGGCCGGACGGTCAGCGCGTTGCGGTAGTCGTTGATCAGCCGGCCCAGCGAGGTGTCCGGCGGCTGCACGCCGAGGTCCACGAAGGACAGCGCGGACTCCAGGAGCACCGCGCTGGCGATCGACAGCGTCGCCGCGACGATGATGACGCCCATGGTGTTGGGCAGGATGTGCTTGAAGATGATCCGCCGCGCCGGGGTGCCGACCGAGCGGGCGGCCTCCACGAACTCCTTCTCCCGCAGCGACAGCACCTGGCCGCGCACCAGGCGGGCGATCTGCGTCCAGACGGCGAGCCCCAGGAAGAGGGCGAAGAGGACGATGCCCTTCCCGGCGACGATCACGCCGATCAGGCCGGCCAGCAGCAGCACGGGGATGGCGATGTTGACGTCGGTGATCCGCATCAGCACCGCCCCGGCCCAGCCGCCGAAGTAGCCGGCGGTGGCGCCGACGACGGTTCCGACGACGGTGGCGGTCAGGCCCACGATGACGGCGATCATCAGCGAGACCTGGGTGCCGCGCATGGTGAGGGCGAAGTAGTCCCGCCCGATGTCGTCCTGGCCGAAGGGGTGTTCACCCAGGTGGATTCCGCCGCCGCCGAGGAAGCCGGGCACCACCGAGAGCGTGGGCCGGCCGCCGACGACGACGGTGCCGGTGCCGGTGGGCTCCTTGTCCCACCAGCCGGGTATGGGCCCCCAGCCGATGGAGGTGACGGCCAGCGCCACCACCAGGAGGAAGAGCGCCATGCCCGCGAGGGCCCCCCGGTGGCGTACGAACCGGCGCAGGACGAGGCGCCCCTGGGAGCGGGCGACGACGTTCAGCCCGTGGGCCGCCGCGTCGTCCTGGGGCGCTGGCGCCTGGCCCGTCGGGGCCGCCGGGGTCTTCTCCGGCGTGTCGAGTGTCATGGTGGATCTCCTTTATGACAGCCGGATGCGGGGGTCGAGGAAGGCGTAGGCGATGTCCGCGATCATGTTGAACAGCACGATCGCGCCGCCGGTGACGAGGTAAAACGCCATGATCGGCATGGGGTCGCCGACCTCGATGCCGCCCAGCAGCAGCTGGCCCATGGCCTGCCACCCGAAGACCTGCTCGGTGACGACGGCCCCGCCGATGAGCGTGCCGATGTCGTAGGCGATCAGGGTGGTGATGGGGATCATGCCGTTGCGCAGCACGTGCCGCGTGATGACCGCGCGTTCGCTGAGGCCCTTGGCGCGGGCGGTGCGCACGTAGTCCTGGTTCATCACCTCCAGCATGCTGGCCCGGGTGTAGCGCGTGTAGCTGGCCAGGGAGATCAGCACCAGGGCGAGGGTGGGCAGCGCCAGGTGGCCGAAGGAGTCGAGGCCGTGCTCCCAGAAGGTGCCCTCGTAGTTGGGGGTGTTGGGGCCGATGGTGGAGATCGGGCGGCCGCCGACGGACTCGCTGTAGTCGGCGAAGGACGACAGCATCCGGTCGGTGAAGACGACGGCGCCGGTGAAGAGCCCGGTGAAGACGGCCGCGGGGATGGCGGCGCGGCGGTACAGCTCGCCGCCCAGGAACCAGGCCAGGGCCACGCAGATGGCCAGGGTCACGCCGCCGAGGATCAGGATGGTGCCGAGCGTGGCCTTGTCCAGGATCGGGTCCAGGACGATGGAGGAGGCGGTGCCGAGGGCGGCGGCGATGAGGGACGCCTGGAGCGGGGGCTTCCACTCCAGGCCGCCGCCGACGAGCATCGTGAAGGCGATGGCGCCGGCGACGGCGGTGAGGGCGATGACGCCGGGCCCGAGCGCGGGGCGGGCGAACCACTCGGCGAGCGAGAAGTAGGTCAGCAGCCCGGCCATGGCGACGGTGGCCCCGGCGAAGACCTTGATGCGGGTGGGGCGATCGCCGGCGATGAGGGAGGCGCAGCCCAGGCCCACCAGCAGCGAGATGCCGCCGATGAAGGGCGGGGATATCTCGGGGTTGGCCAGCCAGTCGTTGAAGTCGATGGCGAGGAACTGCTTGAGCAGGGTCGCCACCCAGAAGACGGGGAGGGCGAAGAAGACGAACGCCGCGAAGGTGACGGTCTGGTCCAGGGCGGTGTACTGGCGGAGCGCGGAGATCACGCCGATGGTGATGCCGAGGACGATGGCGATCACGACGGCGCCGGTGACCAGCTGGAGCGTGGCGGAGAACGCCCCCTCCAGCATGGAGTTGACGCTGAGGCCGTCGCGGTTGACGCCGAGGTCGCCTCTGACGGCGTCTTTCAGCCACAGGAAGTAGCGGACGAGGACCGGCTCGTCGAGGTGCATGCGCTCGGTGATCTCGGCGATGGCGGCCCGCTGCCGGTCGGCGGGCAGGCTTCTGGCCTCGGCGAGCGGATCCCGGATGTTGGTCGACAGGATGAAGATGATGACCGTGGAGGCCAGGAAGACCAGTGCCGAGACGAAGAGCCGCCGCACGATGAAGACGAGCATGGTGCTGACTCCTGGTGATCAGGGGGACGGCAGCCGAGGGGCCGGGGGTGTGGTCCCGGCCCACACGGCTGCGAGGTGCGAGCGAAACGGTGGCCGTGGCGCACCTGGGCAGGCCTCTACCCGAGGTGCGCCGCGGCTAGCGCCTTACTGCACCGTCCACTGGTCGGCGTTCCAGACGATGCCGTTCTGGGACGGGTTCGGGACGACATTCTGCACGCGCGGGTTCCACGCATCGATGGCCGGGTGCGAGTACAGCGGGAGCGTCACCATGTCCTCCCAGGTCAGGGCCTCGATCTGGGCGGTGAGGTCGTTGGCCTCCTGCTCGTCGGAGGTGCGCAGGATGTCATCCAGCAGCTGGTCCATCTCCTCGCTGGAGTAGCAGCCGTTGTTGTTGGCCTTGCCGTCCGGGGTGCAGGAGATCGGCGTGCGGTAGGTGGAGTTCCAGCCGGAGCGCAGCGGCGATCCTGACCAGGCGAACATGGCCACGTCGAAGTTGTTCTGCTGCAGGTCGCCGTTGCGGTCGAAGAAGTCCAGCGCGGAGGTGAACTGGACGTCGAAGCCCGCCTCGTTGCAGGAGTCCTCGATCAGCTGGCCCGCGTTGTTGCGGCGGGGATTGTCCAGCGTGGACAGGCGCACGGTGGTGCCCATGGCGCCCTCGTCCTGAAGGATCTGGCGGGCCCGGTCGATGTCCTGGGTGCCGAACTCGTCGATGTACTCCTGCGAAGCGGCCAGCGACTCCTCGTAGCCGGGAATGCTCGGCTGGACGTTGCGGGTGTTCAGGACCTCGGCATCGTCACCCACGACGGGCTTGATCAGGTTGTCCACGATCTGCTGGCGCGGCACGCAGAGCGCGAACGCCTGGCGCAGCGGGAGGCTGTCGGCGAAGGGGCCCTCGTTGAAGTTGAAGTCCAGGTGCTCGTAGACGTACTCGAAGCCGAAGTACGACTCCATGTCGGACAGGCCCTCGATCTGGGTCGCGATGTCGACGTCGGGCTGCGGCGAGATGATGTCGACCTCGCCGTTCTGCAGCGCCGCGACCTGCTCGTCGAGGGGGATCTGCCGCACGACGATCGACTCCACGCCCGGCGGCTCACCCCACCAGCGCTCGTTCGGCGTGAGGGTGACCGAGGAGTTCGCCTCGTAGCCGGAGATCACCCAGGGGCCGGCGGAGGGGATCACACCGGGGTCGGGCAGCGCGCCGTCGATCAGCCAGCCCTCGTTGAAGAAGGTGGCGGCGTCCTGGAGGACGGCCTTGTCGTCGCCGCGCAGCGCCTCGAGGAACGCCTCGGGGCTGTCGAAGCCGCCCTTCTCGGCGACGACGTGCGCGGGCATCATCGTCGTGTTGCCGTTGCTGGGGCCGTTGGCCTCCCAGTCCGCGTAGGGCTGGTCGTAGACGAGGGTGAAGTCCTTGCCGCCGGGGGCGCAGTCGGGCATCTCCGTGTCCTCGATGCCGCCGGTGTCGCCGGCGGAGAACAGGCCGTCGAAGGCGCCGCTGTTCTGCGTCCACCACAGGATGACGTCGTCGCAGTCGATCGGGTCGCCGTCGGACCAGACCGCCTCGTCGTTGAGGTGGTACTCGACGGTCAGCGGGTCGTCGGAGGTTTTCTCGAAGGTGCCGAAGTCCTCGTTGCGGATGACGCCGCCATCCTCCTCGCCGAAGGTCCAGAAGCCGTTGTGCACCCCCTCGAGCACGAGGCCGTCGGCGACCGTGTTGCCGCTCGCCGTGGTGTTGTTGTAGGTCTGGAACGGCTGGTCGCTCGCCAGGGTGACCGTGCCGGACGGGCCGCTGGTGCCGCCCTCGCCGTTGTTCTCCTCCTCATCGCTGCCGCTGTCGCTCGTACACGCCGAGAGGGCGAGCGCCCCTCCCAGCACGACAGCCACGAGTTTCGACGTTGTGCCGAATCGGGTCATCTTCGGGCCTTCCGAGGTGTTGACTTCGGGTGTGAAGTTGCGGAGAGCTTCCTCACAGAATCCGGCGCGAACAAGTGCGCCTGGGTGACCGTTGTGCAGCCGAGATGTGAAACAGGCTGAGCCGTGATCACTATTTCACCCGATTCGGGGGCAATCCAGACGTTTCGCTTGGGTGTACGCGCGTAAACCGTGCACGTCTGTTCGTAATGCGGGCAAGTTGTCGGGGAACACCTGCGCCCTCTGTCCCCGGGGGGATGGAAACCTGGTGAAGTTGGGTAAAAACGCTGTGGGGGCCGCGTGTTCCATGATTCGGTGATCCCGTATCCGGGTTCTGCGTCCTGGGCCAGCCCAGTCGGGCCTGACCGGCGGACTTGACTCACGACAACGGCCCGGCGGCCGGCCGACTTGAGGGGGGTCTCATCGGGCTCTCCCGAGGCCGGTCCGCACCATACTCAACTGCGCTTCAACTGCGTGCATGCGGGAGCCGACCCATGCTCACCACGATCCACACCTCCTTCACCGACACCCGAGCCAACGATCTGGCCTGGGCGCTGGGCCGGGAGCCACTGCCCTCCCTGGCCACGCTCGAGCTCGAACTCACGGAGACGCACGTGCAGTTGCGCGTGCTCGGCGCCTCCCATCAGGTGTTGCTCGACTCCCCGGCGGGCACCTGCTCGGAGACCGTGGCCTGCATGCCCGGGAGCAACACCCCGCTCCCGCTGGGCGTCTCCAAGCGCCTCGGCAACCTCGAGTACGAATTCGCCGCCCGCGTCGAGAGTCTCAGTGCGGGCTCGTTCGTGGGGCGCGCGCAGGAGCTGCTCGCGCTCGTCGCCGAGCATCCCCACGGCCTGGCCGGGATCTTCCCGGGCGACCCGAACGCCTTCACCGCGCTGCTGGCCCAGCGCCGGGGCGGGCAGGTCCACTGGCGGACCTGGCACGCCTACCCGCAGGAACGGCGGCTGGTCGCCACGCGCACGCGGCTCAGCGTCGGCGAAATCCGTGACGGCACAGCACAACTGGACCGGAGATGACTAGGAAATCCACGGAATCCACTCCTGTGGGTGACAAGGTCGCTCCGAAGCGTGACGTAACGTTCGGTTCATGATCGATACGTCAGAACCCGTGGTCGAGCGGCAGTCCGTGGCGGGCGCCGCCAAGCTGCCGGTTCCGGCGGGGACCGGGCGCTTCCTGGTCCTGGTGGCCGTCTTCATCTGCGCCGCCTGCGGCCTGGTGTACGAGCTGGAGCTCATCGCCCTCGCGGACTACCTGGTAGGCGACACCGTCACGCTCACCTCCGTGGTGCTCTCCCTGATGGTCTTCGCCATGGGCATCGGCTCCCTGGGCGCCAAGCGGCTGCGGGGGCGGGCCTCGCTCAACTTCGGCCTGATCGAGGCCCTCCTCGCCCTCATCGGCGGCAGCTCCGCGATATCGCTCTACCTCTGCTTCGTGCTCTTCGGGGAGTCCCGGCCGATGCTGGTGGGCCTCTCGCTCGCCATGGGGGTGCTGATCGGGGCCGAGATGCCGCTGCTGATGACGCTCATACAGCGCATCCGCCGACAGGACCCGGGCCGGGCGGTGGCCGACCTCTCGGCCGCCGACTACGTGGGGGCGCTGCTGGGCGGGCTCGCCTTCCCCTTTCTCCTGCTGCCGATGCTGGGCCAGCTCACCGCGCCGCTGCTCACCGGCGTGGTCAACGCCCTCGCAGGCGGCGCCGTCGTGCTCTGGCTCTTCCGCAGCGACCTGCCGCGGCGCGCCCGCCGCCGCCTCTACGCGATCAACGGCCTGGTCGTCGGCTGCCTCCTGGCGTGCACCGCCGCCGTCGGCCCCCTGGAGCGCGCGGCCGAGCAGGCGCTGGACGAGCGCGACGGCCGCACCACGGTGCAGCAGCGGCAGGAGAGATGAGCAAGATGAGTGACCGGGTGACGGGCAGTGGGTAGGCTCCGCGCCATGGTGCACGAGGTCTATGTCCCGTTTTCCACGTCCGTCGTGCGTGGCGCCCTCGCCGAGCCGGAGCGGGTGGCGCGCTGCCTCCCGGGACTCCAGCCCGGCCCGGAGGACGCCCTCCGGGACGCCCGGCTGCGGGTGCGCATCGGGGGGTCCACCATCACCTTCCGGGGCGATCTCACCGTGGCCGAGCACGGCGAGGGCATCGGCGTCGAGGCGCAGGCCACCGAGGCCCGGGGCAGCGGGACGGTCCGCCTCTCGCTGACGGTCGTGCCGCGCCCGGTCCCGGAGGCCGAGGGCCCGGGCACCACCCTCTCCTTCGCCGGCACCGTCGAGTCCACCGGGCGGCTGGCCGGGTTCGAGCCGGCCCAGCGGGAGGCGGCGGCGCTGCGGCTGCTGGACCGTTTCGCCGAGGCGCTGAGCGAGGAGCTCTCCCGCGGCGCGCAGCCGCTGGCGCCGCCGGCGGCCGGGGGCATCGGCGAGCCGGAGGACAACGAGCCCGCCATTCCCGGCATCCCCTCCCCCGAGAGCGCGGTGGAGCCCCTGGAGCCGCCCGGATCCCTGCAGCCGGAGCTGGAGCCGCTGGAGGACGCCGAGCTGGACGACGAGGCGCTGACCCAGGAGTTCGCCGAAGGGCTGGCGGAGGACCTCGCCCGCGCCGGGGCGCCCCCCGAGCCCGAGGCCGACGTGGCCCGGCGCACCATGATCGGGCGCAGCGCCGAGGAGGTGGACCACGCCCCGCCGCGCGGGCGTTACGCCCCCACCCCCGCGCCGGGACGCACCCCGGCCGCCGCGGCCACGCTGCGCTGGGCGGCGCCGGCGGCGGCGCTCGTGGTCGCCTCCGCCGTGGTGGTGGGCCGCCGCCTGCTGCGCCGCCGGCGCTGAGGGCCGCCCGAGTCCCACAGAGCCCGACGGAGTCCGACCGAGTCCGACCGAATCCAACAGAGACGGCCGAGACTGTATTAGATATTCCCTACACCGAATCGTTATCGTCATGGGGTGACGACCTCATACACCGATCGCGCGGTACGCCTGCGCGCCGGAGACGCCGAGCTGACCGTGCGGCCCGATCAGGGCGGCCGGATCGCCTCGCTCACCGTCGGCGGCACGGAACTGCTGCGCCAGGGCGACCGATTCGGCTCCTTCGTGATGGTCCCCTGGTGCGGCCGCACCCGGCAGGGACGCTTTCTCAACGGCGCCCGGGTCCATCAGCTGCCCCTGGACGCCGGCCCTCACGCCATCCACGGCACCGTCCGCCACGAGCGGTGGCGCACCGTCCGCGCGGACGACCGCTCCGCGGCGTTCGTCTGCGAGCTCGGCGACCCGTGGCCCTACCGGGGGCGGGTGACGCAGCTCGTGGAGCTCGCCGAGGACGGCGGCGGGGTGACGTTCACCCTGGGCGTGGAGACCCTCGGCGACTCCTTCCCCGCGCAGGCGGGATGGCACCCGTGGTTCCTGCGCACGCTCACCCCCGGCGGCCCCCAGGTCGAGCTCGACTTCGCCGAGGCGGCGGCCTGGCAGGAGGAGCGCGGCGAGGACCACCTGCCCACCGGCAACCGCGTCGAGCCTGGGCCCGGCCCGTGGGACGACTGCTTCGGCATGCCGGACGGCGTTTCGGCCACCCTCACCTGGCCCGGTCAGCTCCGGCTCACCGTCACCAGCCGCGAGCGGTGGGCGGTGATCTACGACGAGCTGCCCGAGGCGGTCTGCGTCGAGCCGCAGACGGGGCCGCCCAACGGCCTCAACACCCACCCGCGGCTGGTGACCGAGCTGGAGCCGCTGGAGGCGGCCACCACCTGGACCTGGCAGACGCTGTCGTAGCCCTCGCGTAGTCTCGGCCGCATGAGCCAGGTGCGCGACGAACTGCTGAGTCAGCTGAGGGAGAAGGCCGTGGTCCACGGCCGCGTGGTCCTCTCCTCGGGCCGTGAGTCCGACTACTACGTCGACGTCCGGCGGGTCACCCTCGACGGGCGGGCGGCGCCGCTCGTCGGCCAGGTCATGCTGGACCTCACCGCGGACCTCGACTACGAGGCGGTCGGCGGCCTCACGCTGGGCGCCGACCCGGTGGCCACGGCCATGCTGCACGCGGCGGCGGCGCGCGGCCGGCGGCTGGACGCGTTCGTGGTGCGCAAGGAGCAGAAGACGCACGGGCTCCAGCGGCGCGTCGAGGGCCCGGACATCGCCGGGCGGCGGGTGCTGGTGGTCGAGGACACATCCACGACCGGCTCCTCGGCGCTGACGGCCGTCGAGGCCGTCCGGGAGGCCGGGGCCGAGGTGGTCGCGGTCGCGGTCATCGTCGAGCGCGGGGCCGCGCCGGCGGTCGAGCGGGCGGGCCTGCCGTACCTGCGGGCGTACGGGATTTCGGATCTCGGCGTGGGATAGTCCCCCGGGGTCTGGGAGTATGGGCGGCGAGGCACGTCGGAGTCTTAAAGGAGCGGACAGATGCCGATCGCGACCCCAGAGGTCTACAACGAGATGCTCGACCGGGCCAAGGCGGGGCAGTTCGCCTATCCGGCCATCAACGTCACCTCGACGCAGACCCTGCACGCCGCGCTGCGCGGCTTCGCCGAGGCGGAGAGCGACGGCATCGTGCAGATGTCCACCGGCGGCGCGGAGTTCCTCGGCGGCCAGTACGCCAAGGACATGGTCAGCGGCTCCCGCGCGCTCGCGGAGTTCGCGCACATCGTCGCCGAGAAGTACCCGGTGAACATCGCGCTGCACACCGACCACTGCCCCAAGGACAAGCTCGACGGGTACGTCCGCCCGCTGCTGGACATCTCCGCCGAGCGCGTCGCCCGGGGTCAGAACCCGCTGTTCCAGTCCCACATGTGGGACGGCTCGGCCGAGACGCTGAACGACAACCTCTCCATCGCCCAGGAACTGCTGGCCAAGGCCGCCGCCGCCAAGATCGTCCTGGAGGTCGAGATCACCCCGACCGGCGGCGAGGAGGACGGTATCAGCCACGAGATCAACGACGAGCTGTACACCACCGTCGACGACGCGCTGCGCACCGCCGAGGCGCTGGGCCTGGGCGAGAAGGGCCGGTACCTGCTGGCCGCCTCCTTCGGCAACGTCCACGGCGTCTACAAGCCGGGCAACGTCGTGCTCCGCCCCGAGCTGCTGCGCGAGCTCCAGGACGGCGTGGGCGCCAAGTACGGCAAGCAGAACCCCTTCGACTTCGTCTTCCACGGCGGCTCCGGCTCCACCAGGACGGAGATCGCCACCGCGCTGTCCAACGGCGTGGTGAAGATGAACCTGGACACCGACACGCAGTACGCGTTCAGCCGCCCCATCGCCGACCACATGTTCCGCAACTACGACGGCGTGCTGAAGGTCGACGGCGAGGTCGGCAACAAGAAGATCTACGACCCGCGCAGCTGGGGCAAGCTCGCGGAGGCAGGCATGGCAGCCCGCGTCACCCAGGCCTGCGCGGACCTGCGCTCCACGGGCACCCGGCTGAAGTAGGGAGGGACCAGCACAGATGGCGACGCACGAGAACCTGCTCGGGGGCCCTGCCCCCACCCGCCTCCCCGACGACCCCGAGCCGCGCGAGCTGCTCGCCTCCGGCACGGCCCCGGCCGAGGTCGCCGCCAAGTACCCGGCGTCCTCGCTGGCCTGGGCGCAGCTCGCCGACGACGCCTTCGCCGAGGGCCGGGTCGTCGAGTCCTACGCCTTCGCCCGCACCGGCTACCACCGGGGCCTGGACGCCCTGCGCCGCAGCGGCTGGCGCGGCCAGGGCCCCATCCCGTGGGAGCACGAGCCGAACCGCGGCTTCCTGCGCGCGCTGCACGCGCTGGCCAGGGCCGCCCAGGCCATCGGCGAGGACGACGAGCACGAGCGGTGCACGACTTTTTTGCGCGACAGCTCCCCGACGGCCGCCGAGACGCTGCGCTAGCCGCGTCCGCCGTGCCGGGGGCTCCGCCCCCGGACCCCCGGCCGCCCACACCCCGGCACCC
>NZ_JBQQCA010000029.1:0-89243 GCF_052246635.1 Streptomyces sp. 6N223
CCACATCCGCCCGGCCGATCAGCGTCTCCCCAAAACCCACCAACCCCGCATGAGTAACCGAAACACCCTTCGGCCGCCCCGTCGAACCCGACGTGTAAATCACATACGCCGGACGCGCCGGATCCAGGCGCACGCTGGGATTCGTCGCAAGGCTCGCCCGCAATGACGCGTGGGTCTCGGGAGCGTCGATCGCGACCGTGGCCCCGGCGGGGTCGCCGGAGAGGCCGAGGGGCGTGCCCGAGCTGGTCAGGATCAGCTCGGGCCCCGCGTCCTCGGCGATATACCGGATCCGCTCCGCCGGGTACGCCGGGTCGATCGGCAGATACGCAGCCCCCGCCTTCACGATCCCCAGCACCACCGCCACCTGCTCCGCGCAGCGCGGCATGGCCACCCCGACCACCCGCTCCGGACCGATACCCCGGCCCATCAGCCAGTGGGCGATCCGGTTGGCCCGCTCGTTCAGCTCGCCATAGCTCCAGGCCACCCCCTCCGACTCCACCGCCGGCGCGGCAGGCGCCGCCATCACCTGCGCCTCGAACAGCTCCGGCAGCGTCGCAGGCCGGATGCCCTCATCACGGGCCGGGGACTCATCGGGCGGAAGATCGGCGGCTGACGATTCGCGAGGGTGAGACATGAAGACACTCCATCGAAGCTGAAATGGTGAGGCCGGTGGCAGGGAGAAGGGGAGGGGGACCCGATTCCTGCTAGACGTCGCGGCGTGGGGGCTTCGTGAAGGGGGTTGGCTGGGAGAAGAAGCTGCGGCGTTCCTGCACGTCCCGGAAGTTGGCCTGCGTGGTCTGGCCGGTCACGGCGAGCAGCAGCGTGTCCGACGAGTCGGGGCTGTCGAGGTAGTCGGCCAGCGGGCCGGTGGCGCTCGTCGGCACCCGGAGGTACTGGTTGTGGCGGCTCATGGGATCGGCCGACACGGCGTTGTCGCGCATCTTGCGGACGGTGCGGATGGCGTCGGGTGCGCCCGTGAGGGACTTGGTCTCCTGCCCGCCGAGGTTGTTCCGGGGGAGGTGGAGGTGCATGTCGCGCCAGGCGAAGATGAAGATGCGGAGGTTTGCCGCGTGCTGCCGCAGGCGCGGCAGGAAGGGGTCGCCGGATCCGGCCGGCTTGTCCGCGAGCGGTGCCAGGGCCTCTACCAACTGCTCGTACAGGTCGGTGAAGAGGTGGAAGCGCATGCTGACCGAGTGGCTGCCGCTGGTCAGGCCGAGGTTCTCGCGGATCTGGTGGTAGTCGTGGGTGCTCAGGTTGTCGACGATCGGCGGCAGGCATGCCTCGATCGGGTCGAACAGCTCCGTGGCGCCGTCGAGCGTCTGGACCGCGGCGGCGATGTCGCCGCCGCGCGTGGCGCGGATGGCTGTCTCTATGCGGTCGTTGATCTCCCGCACCAGGAGTTCGGGGATCTGGTGGAGGGCACGGAACTGGGTGAAGTAGGTGTGGCCGCTGAGCTGGTGCTCGTCCACGGCGTGCCGGAGGTTGGCCGAGGAGAGGATCCGTTCGGGGTCGACGCCGGGCGCCGGGTGTGCGGCTCCGGCGAGGTTGGCGCTCCACACGCGGGCGTCGTGGTTGGCGATGCGGGCGCAGTGCAGGACCGCGAACCAGGGGTCTTCCAGGGAGCGTTCGCCTATCGCCGCATGCAGGTCGACCTTGCCCTCGTCGGCGAGGCGCGAGAGCACCTCGTCGAAGCGGCGGAGCGCGGGCAGGAAGTCGCTGAAGCCGGGCGTCGTGTCGGCGGCCCAGCGTGGCGCGTCTCCGGGCCAGTCGGCGCTGACGCGGAGTGAGGCGAGGCTGAGGCGGACGAGCACGCGGTGGAAGCTGCGTACCCAGTGGAGGAGCGTCACGCCGCGTTCGACGTCGCCCTCGCTCAGGCAGTCGCTGGCGCGGGTGAGGAGGTCGGTGAGGTTGTGGAGGGCGATCTCCGTGGACTGGTAGAGCCCGACGAGCAGCGCCTCCTTGGTGCCGGGTTCGGCGATCATGGATTCGCGAGCGGCTTCGATGGAGCTGAGGCTCTGCAGCGAGTAGTAGTGCTCGGCGATGACGCCACGCTCGTTGCGCATCGGGGTGGCGGCTGCGTTGTCGGACTCGGAGGCGGGCTTCGCTGACACGGTTTTCCCCCTTGGTCGAGAGGACTCGGCGGATGTACGCCCGCTTCGGGGCGGGACGACCGTCCCGTGGCCTCTCCCCCACCTGCTGAAGCAGGCGTTGCGCGCCGATTGCCTCGGTTAGAGCATGTATCCACTGTGTATACAAACCCTTATGTGAACCTTGCGTGACCTCGTGCCCGCCAGAATTCGGCAATCAAGCGATAGCTGGATGTAATCTGTGCATCACATATCGTCGGGTGCTGGTCGCAGCCCGAACCGGCCCCGCCGCGGTGCGCGGCGGGGCCGGTTGCGCGTTGTCGTGCCGTGTAGCCGTCCGTCCGGTCGGCCGGCTGACTACAGCGGCTTGATGCGGATGTCGCGGTAGGAGATCACGTCGGCGGCGCTGTGGGTCTGCAGCCCGATGTAGCCGCTGGCGTGCTGGCGCCCGTCGGTGCCGGGGTCGTCCGCGCGTGGCGGGGAGAAGAGCTGGCCGGGGGCGTTCTCGAACTCGTTGATCAGCACGCCGTTGCGGTAGACGTAGTAGTGCTGGTCGATCACCCGGATCTCCAGGTCGTTCCACACGCCTCCGGGCGTGGTCATGGCCTCTCCCCGGGTGACGAGGTCGAATCCGTAGATCGACCCGGTCTTGTACTGGTCGCCCGCGGCGTCGTCGTATATCTGCACCTCGTGGCCGTACGTGATGGCCACCCACTCCGGCCGGGGCTCCTCCGGGTGGCCGTGCACCCGGGGGAAGCGGACGAAGACTCCGCTGTTGGCGCGGTGGTCGCCGCTCGCGTCGTCGCGGAACTTCAGGCGCAGCGAGAAGTCGCCGTATCGCTGCTCGGGGAACCACAGCATGCCCAGGCCGTCGGCCGTGGGGCTGCTGGTGATGGATCCGTCCTCGTTCAATCCGAAGGCTCCGCCGCCGACGTGGGCCCAGCGGTCGAGGGACTGGGCGGTCCCGGTGAATATCCGCTCGTAGCCGTTCTGGTTGCCGGGCTCGCCGATGTCGGAGCGGTCGGCGGCCTCGATGATCGCGGTGCGGCCGGCGGTGTCGATCACCCCGTCGGCGAGCAGCGGCTCGGTCACCTCGCGCACGTGGGTGAGGAAGGAGCCGTGGGAGGACCAGGCGGCCTCGTCCTCGATGCGCTCGTTGGCCGTGCAGCCGTCCGGGCCGCTGCGGTTGGGCACGCCGGTGTGCTCGTCGCCGACCATGACGAGCGGGCGGTCGTCGGACTCGGGGCAGTCCGCCGGCGGCGGGTCGCCGCCGTCCTCGACGATGGTGAAGGTGACCGTCTCCGCCTCGGAGGAGTTCCCGGCGTTGTCCGTGGCGCGGTAGCTCACCGTGTAGTCGCCGACGCTGTGGAGCATCACCGGCAGGGTGTACTCGGTGAACGCCCCGCCGTTCAGGGCGTATTCGATGGTGTCCACGCCGGATCCGGCGTCGGTCGCGGTGAGGGTGACGGTGGCCATGCCGAGGTAGTCGCCGGCGTCGTTCCGCTCGCCGTCGACGGTGGCGGAAGCCTCCGGGGGCGTGGTGTCCTCGCCGGAGGGCTGGACCACCTCGACAGTGACTGTCTGTTCGTCCGAGGCGTTGCCGGCCTTGTCGAACGCCCGGTGGGTCACGGTGTGGGTGCCCGCGGTGTTCAGCAGGATCGGCGCCTCGTAGGGGGCGAAGTCGCCGTCGTCCACGGCGTATTCGATGCGGTCGACGCCGGAGCCGGCGTCGGTCGCGCTCAGGATCACCGTGGCGCTGCCGACATACTGGCCGGCGTCGTTCTGGTCGCCGTCGACGGTCGCGGAGACCTCCGGCGGCGTGGTGTCCTCGCCTCCCCCGCCCTCGGTGACGACGAGCTCGCCCTGCATCTGGCCGTGGCCGGGGATGGAGCAGAAGTAATGGTAGACCCCCGGAGTGAGGGTGACCGTCTCCTCGTGGCGTCCGCCGTTGGTGTCGTCGGGCGAGGCGGCGATGTTGACGTCGACGTCGTCGTTGTATTCCGGGTCGGTGGTCGTGAAGGTCAGGGTGTGCAGCATGCCGGTGGTGTTGCCGGTGGCCACGCTGTTCTCGAAGACGATGGTGGCCTCGCCGGCGACCGCGGTGGCCGGGGCCGACTTGTAGCGGGTGGTGTCGCTGTCGGCGGTCCACGTCAGCGTCTGCTGGGCCGCGGCGCGGGGGGCGCCGCCGTCGGACGGGGTCCGTGCCTGGGCGGACGGCAGGAGCGTCTGGTGGAGGGCCGCAAGGCACAGGACGACCAGCAGGGCCATCAGGCGCCGCGTCGTTCGCGTGGTGGGTGCGCTTCGGGTCATCGCTCGCGTCATCGCTCGTTCCACCCTTCCTTGACGTCGTGGGTCGTGGGGATTCACGGGCGGGCCAGGTCGGCGGGCAGCGGGGTGGGGGGTCCGCCGTGGTAGGTGACGCGCCACAGCGCGGACGCGGCGTCGGCGGTGAAGAAGCCGCGGCCGTAGTCCAGGACGTACAGGGATCCGTCGGGGGCGAACTTCCAGTCCATCAGGTTGCGGATGCCACCCTCGCCGGCCGGGACGATCTGGTCGAGGCTCTCGGCGTGGACGGGGAGGCCGCCGTCGGCGGCGTTGCCGGGGTCCATCGTGACGGCGTGGCGCGGCTGTCCCTCGTCGTAGAAGTCGCCGACGAACCACTTGCCGTCCCAGTACTCGGGCCACCGGCCCTGGCCCGCTCCGCCGCCGCCGGTGTCGTCGTAGCGGTAGACCGGGCCGGTGATCGCGGCCTGGGCGCCGCCGGTGAGCCAGGGCAGGCGCAGGGTCTGGTCGGCCGGGCGGTAGCTGGGGATGCCGTCGGCGTCGCGCGGGTAGTCCGGGGCGCCGCCCTGCGGCGCGTACCAGATGTTGTTCGGCGAGACGGGCGGCACCTGGGTCAGCCCGTCGTTGTGCGGCGAGGAGTTCACCGGCTGCTCGCAGTCGTACCAGCCCAGCGGCTGCTCGGGGTTGGGGAGGTTGCGGTCGCGGTAGGGCTGGTTGTTGCCCATGCAGTACGGCCAGCCGCGGTTGCTCGCCTCGGTGATGACGGCGAAGCTGTCGTACTTCGCCGGGCCCCAGGTGGTGCTGGGCTCGGCGGCGTCCGGCCCGACCCATCCGGCGTACAGCCAGTCCGTCTCCGGGTCGATCGCGATGCGCGCGGGGTTGCGCACGCCCATCACGTAGATCTCCGGCCGCGTCAGGCCGCCTCCCTCCTCCTGGCCGGTGAAGAGGTTGCCCTCGGGGATGGTGTATGTCCCGTCGTCCTCGGGGTGGATACGCAGGATCTTGCCGTTGAGGTTGTTGGTGTTGCCTGCGGTGCGGCGCGCGTCGGCGAACGCGGTGCCCTGGAAGGTGGGTTCCGGGTTGTTCCCCGAATAGCCGTCGCTGAAGCCGGAGGAGTTGTTGTCCCCGGTGGCGATGTAGAGGTTGCCCTCGGAGTCGAAGTCCATGCCGCCGCCGGCGTGGCAGCAGCTGTGTATCTGCACCGGCCAGGAGAGCAGCACCTTCTCGGAGGACGGGTTGAGCCTTCCGGTGGCCGGATCGAGGGTGAAGCGGGAGACCCGGCGTTGCGCCATGTGCGTCTCGCGATTGATCTCCGAGTGCGGCGTGTAGTGCAGGTAGATCCAGTTGTTGTCGAGGAAGCCGGGGTCGAGCGCGATGCCCAGGAGGCCCTCCTCGTTCTTCACCAGCTCCTCGCCGCCGCCCTTGTTGCCGAACACCTCAAGGGTGCCGACGCGCGTGACGTCGCCGGTGGCGGGGTCGTACATGTGGATGGTGCCGCCGCCGAGCCCGATCTGCGGGTTGTTCCAGTCGGTGACGACGGGCGCGGTGGGCCAGCGTCCGCCGCGCCCGATGTAGTAGACGCGGCCGTCCTGCGCGATGTCGAGGCCGTGCGGCTCGCCGATCTGGTCCAGGGCGTCGGGCTGGTTGGGCTGGGTGAGGCGTTCGGCCTGGTAGTTGCCGGTGATGGTGGCCTGGCAGTCGGCGCGGGTCAGGCGGCTGGTCCACAGCAGCGCGCCGCGCAGGTGCTCGCGGAAGTTCTCCTCGGCGAAGCTCTGCGCCGTGCCGCCCATGCCGGTGTAGAAGGACCGGCCGCCGTCGTAGTCCCGGCACCAGGAGATGGGGTGGTCCCAGCCCTCGGCGCCCTCACCCGGGGCGTAGGTGCTCTCCCGGACGCGGGCCACGGTGTGCACCTGGCCGCTGGGGCTGTTCTCCCAGTTGAACCAGACGTCGCGGCGGGTCCACTCCAGCGGCAGGCTGAAGGTCGCGGGGTGGAGGCGGTCGCCGACCTCGACCACGGCCGTCTGGGCCTGGGCGGGGCCGGACGCCTCGGGGCGGGCGCCGATGAGGCCGGTGAACCAGGTGGAGGCGGGCTGTGCCCGGGCCGCGTCGTGCAGGCCGGCGAAGCCGCCGCCGGAGCGTATGTAGTTCTGGAGGGCCGACTCCTGGCGGTCGTTCAGCACCTCGCCGGTGGCGGAGAGGAACACGACGGCGTTGTAGTCGAGCAGGTCGGTGGGGTTGAACGCCGTGGGGTCGCTGGTCGTCTCTACCTGGAAGTGCTGCTCGGCCGGGCCGGTGTCCGACAGGGCCTCGATGGCCTCGACACCGGCCTGGGTCCGCTCCGCCGGCGCGTCGGCGTCGTGGAAGACCAGGATCCGGGCGTCGGCGCTGCCGGGAATCGCGTCGGTGTCGGCGCGCGCGGCGGCGTGCGTCCCCGTCCCGGCCAGCAGCGTCGTCGTCAGCATCGTGGTCGCGGCCAGCGCGACCGCCCATGACTTGCGGCCCATCACTCTTGCCCCGCTTCCTCGCGGACGACAGCAGAAAACGCCAGCAAGGTAGAGCACTTTCCCCAACACGCCAATGCCTTTTACCGTGGATCCACAACCTTTGCCCCGTGGGTGGCGAAACTCTTGGCATGGCCATACCATGACGCGGACTCAGAGGCGCCAGTGATCCGCGAGCCAGGAGCGAGGAGGACGCACCCGTGGGCCGACCAGGCTTCTCCCGGCGATCGTTCACCGGCAGGGCCGCGGCGGCGGCGTTCGCTCCCGCGGGCCTCGTCGCGGCCGCCGGGGCCGCCGAGGCCACGACAGGTGCGGCGGCCGCGGCGGCCACCCGGGCCAACGCCGACCGGCGCCAGGCCGAGATCCGCCGCATCACCCTGTACGCCGAGCCGCTCCCCGACGGTCAGATGGGCTACGGCCTCGAACCCGGCGAAGCGAGCATTCCCGGCCCCCTGCTGGAGATGTACGAGGGCGACACCCTGCAGATCGACCTGGTCAACAACCTCGACGAGCCCGTCAGCCTGCACGTCCACGGCGTGGACTACGCCATCGACAGCGACGGCACCGCGCACACCGACAGCACCGTGCCGCCCGGGGAGACCCGGCTGTACACCTGGCACACCCACGAGCCGGGCCGACGCGCCGACGGCACCTGGTCGCCCGGCAGCGCCGGCTACTGGCACTACCACGACCACGTCGTCGGCACCGACCACGGCACCGTCGGCGTGCGGAACGGCCTGTACGGGCCGTTGGTCGTCCGCCGCCGGGGCGATGTGCTGCCGGACAGGCAGTTCACGATCGTCTTCAACGACATGATGATCAACAACCGGCCGGCGGACGATCCCCCGCAATTCACCGCGAAGCTCGGCGAGCGCTGCGAGATCATCATGATCACGCACGGCGAGTACTACCACACCTTCCACGTGCACGGTCACCGCTGGGCGGACAACCGCACCGGCATGCTGACCGGCCCCGACGACCCGAGCCCGATCATCGACAACAAGATCACCGGACCGGGCGATTCGTTCGGCTTCCAGGTGATCGCCGGCGAACACGTCGGCCCCGGCCACTGGATGTACCACTGCCACGTCCAGAGCCACTCGGACATGGGGATGGCCGGTATCTTCACCGTGACCCGCCAGGACGGCTCGGTGCCCGGCGATCCGCACTAGATCACGGCCCGGACCTGCTCGGCTCAGGGTCCAGGGCCGAAGTTCGCGTTCCGCCCCGGAGGCGCGCTCGATCACCGTGGCGCGCTCCGGGTCCGCGCCGACACCCCGCCGACTCCGCGATCAACGCGATCAACGCGATCAACGCGATCAACGCGATCGTCACCGGCCTCGACGCACCAGGCCGCCCGGACTCCCCGCCCACGGGAACACCCCCTCCCCCGCCAGCTACGAACCTCTGCCCGAACCAACCCCGTTCTGGCACCCCAGAAACCGACGGCCACCGGCAGAAACCCTGAGGGCTGCAGAAAGTCTCCGACGTCTGCTTACGACGCCTTCCAGCGCGGCGTGGCTCATCGCTCCTCCCCGTCCGGCACCGGTGGGATCGTCGCGCCGGCCGACAGAAGTCGCTCCGCCAGCACCCGGCAGCGCGTGCCGAGTTCCGGAGGGTCGACAACCTCGAAGTCGTGCCCCAGCAGGAGCACGTGCATGAGCACGAAGTCGAGGCTGCCGGCGCCGCTGACCACCTCGCAGCGCTCGCTCCCCCGCCGCCGGACGACGGCCGCCGACGCCGGGATCTGCGCGCGCACCGTGTCGGCCGACGCGTGCACGAGGAAGCGCGCCTGGTGCGGATAGACCCGGCTCGCCACGCCCTCCTGCACGTGCGTCGCCGCGTCGGGCGCCGCGCGCGGGCGGAAGCGCCAGGCCCGTGCGGACACCTCGGTCATCCGGTCGACACGGAAGCTGCGCCAGTCGTCGCGGTCGAGGTCGTAGGCGAGGAGGTACCAGCGCCGGTCGGAGGCGACCAGGCGGTAGGGCTCGACGCGCCGCCGTCGCACCTCGTTCCCGGACGGGTAGTCGAAGCCGGCCTCCACCTCGTCGCGGCAGGCTCGCGCCAGCGTCATGAGCACCCCGGGGTCGACCGGCGTGCGGCCTCCGCCGAAGAAATCCACCGAGCCGGAGAGCGCGCGCACCTCGTGCCGCAGCCGGGTGGGCAGCACCCGGTCGAGCTTGGCCAGCGCCCGGAGTGCGGCGTCGCCGGCGCCGGCGACCGCGCCGCCCGCGCCGGCGAGCAGGGAGACGGCGGTGGCGGTCGCCTCCTCGTCGTCGAGAAGCAGCGGCGGAAGGTCCTGCCCCGGGCCGAGCCGGTAGCCGCCGCCGATCCCCTGGCTGGCATGTACCGGATAGCCGAGCGTGCGCAGCCGCTCGACATCGCGCCGTATCGTGCGCGGCGTGACCCCGAGCCGGTCGGCGAGCTCGGGGCCGGTCCAGACCCGCCGCTGCTGCAGCAGCCCGAGCAGGGTGAGGACCCGCTCCGTCGTACCCCGCTCGTGGCCGTTTGCTGCGTCCATGCCGCCCACCCTGCCAGAGATGCGGACCGATTCTGTCCGCTGGAGGTGTCAGGGTGGCTCCATGGACGCGGACGAACTCGACCGAGGTCTGCCTGCACACGAGACCCGCTACGAACGGAGCAGCCGATGAGCCGCCACATCCAGGTCACCTTCGACGCCCACGACCCGCGGGCGCTGTCGTCCTTCTGGCGCGACGTACTGGGCTACGTCCACCCCGCCCCGCCCGGAGTCGACCTGCCCGAGGGTGCCGACCCGATGGCCGCCTGGGACGACTTTCTCGCGCGGGTCGGCGTACCAGAGGAGGAGCGCAACACGAAATCGGCCATCGAGGACCCGGACGGGCACGGACCGCGGCTGTTCTTCCAGCAGGTGCCGGAGGACAAGGTCGTCAAGAACCGCGTCCACCTCGACGTCCGGGCGGCTCCCGGGCTGCAGGGAGATCAGCGGATGGCGGCGCTGGAGGCCGAGTGCGACCGGCTCGTCGCGCTGGGAGCGACGCGGGTACGTCGCTTCGAGCCCGATCCTCCGATGGACGGGGGCTTCATCGTGATGACCGACCCCGAGGGCAACGAGTTCTGCCTGGACTGACGCGGCTGCGGACGCGGCTACTGTCGCGGCTCAGGAACGCCGGATCGACTCGCGCCCCGCGCGCCGCAACCTTTGGCTCCGGCTGCCCGTCATCTCAGCGGGCGGCTTGGCGCGTCGGTCACACGATGCGGAGGGCTGGGACATCGCAACCACAGGGCACCAAGAGCCATCAGCGGAGACATGCGAAGGTCCCTCACCGCCCCGGGAGGCGTTCGCCTCGCAGGCGCGGGCACCGTTTCGTGGGCGCCTCCGGCGTCGGCCCAGGAGACGCCGGCCCCACGCGCCTGACGTGGACGGTCACCGCCACCGCTGACGATCCGCCCATCGCGTCCGCCGCGCCGCAGGGCGTGGACGACGCGCGGACGCGGCGTCAGATGCTCGCGCCTGGCGATCCCCGCGTCGCCGTGCCGACCGGCACTTGCGACGTTGTCCCGTGGCACGGGTGCCGCGAACAGCCGCCGCAACGGGACCCGCGCCGGTGACGACGTGCCCTACGCGCGTGCGTGCGTGCGTGCGCGACCACCCAAGACGCCGCATGACGATCAACCGAGACGAAGGGACACTCATGCGAAAGTACGTGACCCTCCTCGGCGTTGCCACCCTGGCAGGCACGAGCGTCGTCCTGTGGCCGGCACCCGCGTCGGCCCAGCAGGGGGCCCGGGTCCTATGTCGAGGAAGGCGCGCTGAACGCCGCCCTCCCGGACGTCGTCTACGTGGCCGGCAGCGGCGAGACGAACGAGGTCACCGTCGCCACCGGCGCGAACGACACCGAGTTCGTCATCGACGACACCATCCCCATCGAGGCCGGCCAGAACTGCACCCACCCCGACGCGGCCGACCTCACCCGGGTGACCTGCACCGTGGAGACCACGGACCCCAACCTCATGAACCTCGACGTCACCCTGGGCGACATGGATGACACCCTCGACGCCCGCAGCCCCGAGGAGCAGCACGCAGAGGGCGGGCCCGGCAACGACGTGCTCGACGCCACCTCCACCACCACCGGACAGGCCGCCGGCCTGCTGGGCGGCCCGGGCTCCGACACCATCCACTCCCACGGCGGCTACGACGTCATCTACGGCGAGGACAGCTACTTCGGCGACGGCCAGGCCGACGAGATACACGCCGGAGGCGGCGACGACCTGGTCTACGGCGAGGGCGGCGACGACGTGATCCACGGCGACGACGGGGACGACACCCTCTACGGCGGCTCCGGCACCGACCAGATCGACGGCGGCCCCGGCACCGACGACGAAGTCCAGGACTGAACGCCACACCGCACGGCCCGCCCCTGTCGGCCACCCACCGGCAGGGGCCACCACCCACCCCGCCGCACGAACCCGGGGTCGTACGCCGTCACCCCCGGCGCACCGGGCGGCGGCAAGCGCGTCAGGCCGAGCCGTCTCCCCGCCCTTCCCCGCCGGGGAGGAATCCCTCGATCTGCGTCTCCTCATCGGCGACGCGCACGCCGTAGTGGTAGGCGAGCATCCCGCCCAGCGCCCCCGAGACGCCCAGGACCGCCAGGCCCGCCGCGCTGAGGACGACCTGTCCCGGCTCGACGCTGCCCGACGGCCCCTCCCCCGCCTGCCGCCACAGGAAGTTGACCGCGTAGGCGGCCGTCACCAGCAGGTTCAGCGTCATGTGGAGCAGGCCCACGCGGAAGGCGCGGGTGCCGGCCGGAATGGCGAGGAGATCCAGAAGGCCGACCAGCGCCGCCGCCACCGCTCCGATCGCGCCGACCGCGATCAGCCACATCGCCCCTCGGGAGAGGAAACCGGGGTCGTCCGCGACATGAGAGGCGATGTCGAAGACGAAACTGGCGATCCAGGCGCCGATCGGCACCGTGACCAGGATCGGATGGAACGGGTGCCCGTACGGACCGGCGAGCACGGCGTTGACCGGCTGCTTCGCCCTCCGATGCAACGGCTCGGCCATGGCGACCGCCTTTCCATGTCTCTGGCGCGTCAGTGGTATGCCTTACGCGCGCGCCTGCATGAATCCGCTGCCGAGTACCCGGATCCGCGTCGTCGACGGCCCGGACTGCGACATCCCTCACGTCGTCACGGATAGCGAGCATTCGCTTACCAGGTGTCGCAGCCTCGAACCGTCGCCGCTGCTGCGGCAGAGCGGCAGCAGCGTCCCCCAGCACGGCGTCGCGGTGTCGATCAGGGCGATGCCTGACCATGCCCAGACCACAGGGCTGGGCGGATCGACCAGAACGGGCGATATCCACGGCTGTGAGGCTGGTGGCTCCGGTCGTCCGTGGGGGCGGAGGAGACGGAGATGATGCCCGTCGGGCGGCGGGCCGGGACGTCCTCGGCCCCGGCCACGCGGCCAGGCTACGGCTTGCGCGCCATGCCGCCGAGGAAGAGCAGCCCGCTCTTGTCCAGCGGCTCGGTGACCGGCTTGTCGGGCCGCCACAGCGGAGCCGGCACCACACCGGGCTCCAGCAGCTCGAAGCCGTCGAAGAACGCCGTGATCTCCGCCTCGCTGCGCAACTGCCCCCTGCCCAGGGCCCGGATGAGGTTCTCCTCCATGGCACGTGCCTCGGGGAAGGCGTTCGAGAAGTGGCTGACGAAGAGATAACTGCCCGGGGCGAGCCGGTCCTTGTAGGCATTGACGACGCCGAAGGGGTCCTCCTCGTCCAGCACGTGGTGCACGATGGCCAGCAGCACCAGGGCGATCGGGCGGGAGAAGTCGAGAAATCCGTCGATCTCGGGATGGTCCAGTATTCCCGGCGGGTCCAGGAGATCGGCGGTGACCACCTTGGTGGACGCGTTGGTCGCCAGCAGCGCCTGCCCGTGGGCGAGCACGATGGGATCGTTGTCCACGTACACCACGCGGGCGTCGGGGTTGACGGCCTGGGCGACCTGGTGGGTGTTCTGCACGGTCGGCAGGCCCGAGCCGATGTCCAGGAACTGGTCGATGCCCTGCTCGGCGAGGTACCGCACACCGCGGATCAGCAGGCGCCGGTTCACCCGGGCCCCCTCCGTGGCCACCCCCGGCACGATCTTCAGCGCCTCCTCGATCACGGCCCGGTCCACGGCGTAGTTGTCCTTGCCGCCGAGGGCCGCGTCGTAGACCCGGGCGATGCTGGGCTTGGAGGTGTCGATCTCAGGTGGCGGGGGCACCTCGGGCCCCGACGTGGCCCAGGTCCAGTCGTAGGCGTCGTCGCCGTCTCCGGCCTCAGGGCTCCCGTCCGACGCCCAACCTGCGGCCATGTGACGTCAACTCCTCTCGCGGAACTATCATTTCTGCTCAGAGATGCGCTGACGGCAGTCTGTCACAGGTTCGTCCAGCCGACTCGGCGTCCGGCGTGCACGATCCCGGTTCCACTCGCGGTAGGGCGTCGCCTGAGACGTCGCGGAGGCCGTGCCCTGGGGCTCAGCCAGGGAACGGCGGGCGTCACGCGAGATGTCAGGACCCGTCGGGCCTGTAGAAGTGGAACCGGATCTCCGAAAGGCTGAGCCGGCGGTCGTGGACGCGGATCCGCCGGAACGAGGCCCGCTCCGGCAGCCGCGTCTCGTACCACCGCGCAGCTCCAGCGCTCGGCCGCGAGGGTGTCGGTATATCGGTAGAGGTGGCGCGGTGTCGCCGTCGAACGCCTCCCAACCGTTCGGGGCCGCCTTGGCGCCTGTGCCGGGCCACCATCGCCTGCGTGACCGGGAAGGCCGTCAGCAGCGTCTCGATCGGCACCAGCAGGTCGTATGCCGCGTACACCTCGTCGATCAGCGCCTCATGATCTCCGTCTCGGCCGACATCATCACCGCGTCGGCCGAGACCCGGGTGGCGCCGGACCCCGGCGCATATCGTCGGCATATCGAAAATCGCATACGCGCCGGCAACACCACGCTGCCTTGACTGGAGGCATGTCCGACAGCGAACCGGCACGAACAGCAGCCCCGTCTCTGGCGTCCTCGTCCTCCACGTCCTCCTCGGCCGCCCGGCGCTCCCTCGGGCAGGACGGTGTGCAGTGCTCTGCTCGTGCTGTAGGCCGGGCTGCTAGTTCCAGGGGGGAGGCACCCTCATCGTCGGGTGGCCTTGGTACCGGGACGTGCCTGCCGGTCCGCCCACTGATCGGGGTGCACCAGCACCCTGTCCGAGAACGCTGAAATGAGGATGGCGGACCAGTGAGCCGAACTGCGCACCACCGAGGGGCTAGGGTCTCGGGTGTGAGTCTGACCGTCGGGCCGATCAGCGCCGCCAAGCACTTGGCGTTCGTGCAGACACAGCGGTCGGTCAGCTTCCTGCAGACCCCGGCATGGGGCCGCGTCAAGACCGAGTGGCGCAGCGAGTCCCTCGGCTGGTACGACGGCCGGCAGATGGTCGGTGCCGGGCTCGTCCTGCACCGCCCGGTGCCGCGGCTCGATCGCTTCACGCTGGCCTACCTGCCCGAGGGCCCGGTCATCGACTGGACCGGCGAGATCGACGCGTGGCTCGACCCGCTGGCGGCCTATCTCAAGGCGCACGGCGCGTTCGCGATCCGGCTCGGCCCGCCGGTGCCCACGAAAACCTGGAGCGCCGCCCAGGTCAAGGAGGGCGTCGCCGACCCGGGCATCAAGCGGCTCACCGAGATGCCCGGCCAGCAGGCCGACCCGGTGGGCGCCCGCGTGACCAGCCAGCTCAGGGACGCCGGCTGGCTGCCGCAGAGCCCGGAGGACGGCTTCGGGGTCGGGCACCCGCAGTTCAAGTATGAGATTCCGCTGGCCGGCAGGACCGAGGAGGACCTGCTCAGGGGCATGAACCAGCTCTGGCGCCGCAACATCAAGAAGGCGGCCAAGGAGGGCGTTCAGGTCACGGTCGGTGAGGACTTGAAGGCGTTCCACGACCTCTACGTCCACACCGCCGAACGCGACCGGTTCACGCCCCGGCCGTTGCGCTACTTCGAGACCATGTTCGCGGCGATGAGCGCCGAGGATCCCGAGCGGATCAAGCTCTACCTGGCCCGCCACCAGGGCGACCTGGTCGCCGCCACCATCCTGGTCCGCGTCGGCGCCCACGCGGTGTACTCCTACGGCGCCTCCTCCACGGAGAAGCGCGAGGTGCGCGGCTCCAACGCCTGCCAGTGGGCGATGATCCGCGACTCGCTGGCGGCCGGCTGCGACGTCTACGACCTGCGCGGCATCACCCCCACCCTCGACGCGGACGACCCGCACGTCGGGCTGATCCAGTTCAAGGTCGGCACCGGCGGCCAGGCGGTGAGGTACGTCGGCGAGTGGGACCTGCCGCTGCGGCCGATGGTCTACCGGGGCTTCGACCTCTACATGAGGCGGCGCGGGTCCATGAGGCGGCGCGGGCGATGAGCCCGGACTCATGTGGACGGCGACCGCTGGCGCGCCCACCTGCGCGAGGTCGCCGACCAGACGCCCGGCCTGGTGCCGGTCGCCAAGGGCAACGGCTAGGGCCTCCGCCGACCCGGCCCGGCCCGGCCGGCCCGGCCGACGCGCCGACTGGCTGAAGGCCGACGCGCTCGCGGTCGGCGGCTACGAGGAACTGCCCGGGGTCGCCCAGCGCTACGACGGCGGCCTGCCCGTCCTTGCCCCCCTGGCACCCGTGGACGGCGCCGCTCGACCGGCGGCCGCACGGCAGGGTGGTCCACACCGACTCCCCCCGAGGATCTGACACTCCTGCTGGCCCCGGCGGCCCGGCGGCCCGGCGCACGGTCGTGCTGGCGCGGCTCACCTCGACGCGGCGCCACGCCCGGCGGGAGGGCGTGGTGCGGCACCTCCCGATGGGCCGGTGCCGGCAAGGGGGCGACCTCATCCAGGATCCTGACCACGTCGTCGAGCGTCCACTCCGCCACCGGGGCCTTCGGCGCTGTGCGGTCTTCGGGCAGCGGCCCCCGAACGGCACGGCGACGCGGATCTTTCTGGCTCACCCCGCCAACTCAGTGAGCGCGGCGGCGACCTCGTCGAGGCGCCCCCCGCGGGAGGCTTTGACGAGCACCACATCGCCGGCGGCGAGGTGGCCGCGCAGCCAGTCGACGGCCGCGTCGTTGTCGGCCAGCGCCACCGCACGATCTCCCGCGCCGTCGGCGATCGGCCGGGCGGCGTCGCCGACCGCGGCCACCACGTCGGCCCGGGAGGCGGCGTACTCGCCGACGGCGCGGTGCTCGGCCTCGCTGTCGTCGCCGAGCTCGCGCATCTCGCCGAGGACGGCGATGCGGCGCATGCCCTCGATCGCCGCCAGCGCGTCGAGGGCGGCGCGGGTCGAGTCGGGGTTGGCGTTGTAGGAGTCGTTGAGCAGCGTCGCGCCGCCGGCGAGGTCGCGCAGCTCCATGCGCCACTTCGACAGCGAGGCGGTGGCCAGCGCCGCCGCGGTCACGTCGAGGGGTACGCCGGCCGCCAGCCCCGCCGCCGCGGCAGCCGACGCGTTGATCGCCTGGTGGGCGCCCACGAGCGGCAGCGCGACGGGAGCCGAGGCGCCGGCGGACCGCAGCGTGAAGGACGGCCGCCCGAGCCGGTCCAGCGCCAGGTCGAGCGCCCGCACGTCGGCGTGCTCCGCCCGGCCGAAGGTCAGCACCGGGCCGTCGGTGAGCGAGCGCATCGCGATCACCCGGGGATCGTCGGCGTTGAGGACGGCGGTGCCGGCGGGCGCCAGCCCCTGCACCAGCTCGCCCTTGGTCCCGGCGATGGCCTGGCGCGACCCGAACTTGCCGATGTGGGCCTGGCCGACGTTGAGTACGACGCCGATGTCGGGTGCGACCAGGCCGGTGAGTTCGGCGATGTCGCCGATGTGGCTGGCTCCCATCTCGAGGACGAGGAACCGGGTGGCCGCGTCGGCGCGCAGCATGGTGAGTGGCACGCCGAGCCCGTTGTTGAGCGTGCCGATCGTGGCGATCGTCGGCGCGGCGCTCGACAGGACGGCCGCCAGCAGGTCCTTGGTGCCGGTCTTGCCCTGGGAGCCGGTCAGCGCGACGACGGTCAGTCCGTCGCGCAGCCGGGCCACGACGTGGGCGGCGAGCGCCTGCAGCGCGGCCTGGGCGTCCTCGACGACGACGGTGGGCAGCGGCGTGGGTCGGGAGCCGAGCACGGCCACCGCGCCGGCCCGGCCGGCCTGGTCGGCGTAGTCGTGGCCATCGACGTGCTCGCCGGCGAAGGCGACGAAGAGGCCGCCCGGCTCGGCCTGCCGGCCGTCGAGCACGGCCGGCGCGGTCACCGTCACGGCGCCGTCGCCCTCGACCGTCCCGCCGACGACCGTGGCGATCTCGCCGAGGCTCAGCGGGATCATGCCCGGGCGGCGCGAGGGCCGGCGAGCGGGAGCAGGCTGACGAGGGCTGGTTCGCTGTGGGTCATGCCTTCAGTCAAGGCAGCGCGGCGTTGCCAGCACGTATGGTGTTTTTGATATGCCGACAATATGCTACCGGTCGGTCACATCGACAGCATACGTGTGTTGATCGTCGAGGACGAAGGCTCTACTCATGGAGCCGCACGCCCTCGTAGTCGGCGATCAACGCCTCAACCTCGGCCGGGGACAGGCACCGTTGGATGCAGCGCAGCTCGCGGATGACGTCGACCGGGTTCTGGTCGGACGCGACGCACGCGATGCCACCGTGGGCCCGGCTTCGGCAGCAGTACACGGACACGGACACGGTCGCCCCACCCGCCGCTGCCGCCGCCGGCGGCGGCGAAGGCGCCTCGGGCCCGCGTAAGCGATGTGCGACAGCGGTCGACGGCAAGACCCTGCGCGGCTCACGCACAGCTCAGACCCGCGCCGTGCACGTGCTCGCCGCCAGCTTGGACACCACCCGCACCACCTCGCCGAACACATCCGCGACCACTCGGGGCATCGAGGCCCTGCACCCCCAACGCAACGTCACTATCGGCGAGGACGCCTCGGAGATCCACACCGGCAGCCCTCGCGTCATGGCCGGCCTGCGCAACACCGCCCTCGGCCTCGCAGACCTCGTCGGCTGACCCAAATCGCCTCGGCCGTCGATCGCTACCGGTCGCTCATGGATCCAGGATCTGAGAAGGATCACGCCGTGGGTGGGTGAGGGCGGTGCGGCTCTCTGAGCAGGGGCTCGACCTCGACGATCAGCACACGCATCCCCCCGATACTACCCCCTAGTAACATATTGTCGGTATATCGAAAAACACATACGTGCTGGCAACACCATGCCGCCTTGACTTGAGGCATGACCGACAGCAAACCAGCACGAACGGCGGCCCGCCGCACCCGATCGCTGGAGTCCTCGTCCGTCCCAACAATGGGAATCACAATTTATGGATGCGGGCAGGACGAGGCCGCTTTGTTCCGGGAGATGGCGCCTCGCTTCGGCATAGTGCCAACCATCACAGAAGCAGCGGCATCTGAAGCCAATATTGATCTGGCATTCGGAAACCGGTGCATCAGCGTCGGCCATAAAACGCAGATCACAAATCCTACTCTTCTTGCGCTCAGTCAAGTCGGCGTAAGGTACGTCTCCACAAGGAGTATTGGGCATAACCATCTCGATGCACAATACGCGGAGAGCGTCGGCATTTCCGTTGAGAATGTCGCCTATTCGCCCGATAGCGTGGCTGACTACACACTGATGCTCATGCTGATGGCGGTGCGAAATACACAATCCATCATCCGCCGCGTAGATAGTCATGATTACAGATTGAATGATGTATGCGGGAAAGAACTACGCGATCTGACCATTGGGGTAATTGGAACAGGACGCATCGGCGCAGCAGTCATGGACAGGCTGCACGGTTTCGGCTGCCGAATACTGGCCCATGACAGTCGTCAGAAGACCGCCGCCGATTACGTTCCTCTCGATGAATTGCTACAGCTGAGCGACATTGTAACGCTGCATACACCGCTTAACGCGGATACACACCATCTCCTGAATCGTCAACGTATCGATCAGATGAAGCACGGCGCGTTCGTCATCAATACTGGACGCGGTTCACTTCTTGATACCGAGGCCCTTATTCCAGCATTGGAAAGCGGCAGATTGGGCGGCGCGGCGTTGGATGTCCTCGAAGGAGAGGAAGGAATATTCTACGCCGACTGCAGAAACAAACCCATTGAGAGCAAACTGTTGCGGCTACAAAAACTGCCGAATGCGCTCATCACTCCGCACACGGCCTATTACACAGACCACGCCCTGAGCGACATTGTTGAAAACTCTATTACCAACTGCCTGACATTTGAAAGGAGAAATCAGCATGGATAGACTGAAGGTCGGAATCATATTCGGGGGCTGCTCCGAAGAACATCCCGTCTCCGTCAAATCTGCCGAAGAGATCGCAAGAAACCTCGATACAGAAAAGTATGAACCGTTCTACATCGGGATCACGAAGAGCGGTGCCTGGCGGCTCTGTGACGGCCCCGACGCAAATTGGGAGAACGGCAATTGCCGTCCGGCCGTGCTGTCACCGGACAGAAGCGTGCAGGGATTGCTTGTCCTGGAGCAGGGACGATACGGAATGATCGGTTTGGACATCGTGTTGCCCGTTCTGCACGGGAAACTCGGCGAGGATGGTGCGATACAGGGTTTGCTGGAGCTCTCCGGCATCCCCTACGTAGGCTGCGACGTCCAAAGTTCTGCCCTGTGCATGGACAAATCCCTTACTTACCTCGTCGCCAGAAGCGCCGGAATTGATACGCCCAATTTCTGGACCATCACGGCGAACGAGAATATTGATGCCACCCGGCTTACGTATCCCGTCTTTGTAAAGCCGGCCCGTTCGGGGTCATCTTTCGGCGTCAGTAAGGTATCTCGAAAAGAAGAGCTGCCGAGTGCGGTGGAAACCGCAAGACAGTATGACCCGAAGGTGCTGATTGAAGAGGCTGTCGTCGGCAGCGAGGTCGGATGTGCCATATTGGGGAACGACCTGGACTTGATTGCAGGCGAGGTAGACCGGATCTCTCTATCTCATGGCTTTTTCAGAATCCATCAGGAGATTGATCCTGAAAGCGGTTCGGAAAACTCAACTCCAATCGTTCCCGCTGACATTTCGGCAGAGTCACGCTCGCTCGTTCAGGACACAGCAAAGGCTGCATATCGCGCTTTGGGATGCAGGGGACTATCGCGGGTGGACATGTTCCTCAAGGAAGATGGAACGGTGGTCCTCAACGAGGTCAATACTTTCCCTGGGATGACCCCATACAGTCGTTATCCGCGAATGATGGCAGCCGCAGGCTTGCCGCTTGCAGAAGTGATCGACCGGACGGTGTCGTTGACATTGAAAGGAAAGGTCCGATGAATGATGACTTTGTCTTTGTAGACGAGTTTGTACCCGGCGTACGTTGGGATGCCAAGTACGCCACATGGGACAACTTTACCGGCAAACCGGTGGAGGGATACCTGGCCAATCGAATTGTCGGCACGAGGGACTTGTGCGCAGCACTGGAAAGAGCGCGAGAAGAGGCCGCATCCCTTGGCTTTGGCTTGCTCCTGTGGGACGGCTATCGCCCTCAACGCGCCGTAGATTGCTTCCTGCGCTGGTCAAAACAACCGGAGGATGGCCGGACGAAATTACGACACTATCCGAATATTGACAGAGCGGAGATGTTCGAATATGGATACGTGGCCGCCAAGTCAGGCCACAGTCGGGGCAGCACCGTTGACCTGACGCTCTATCACTTGGCTACCGGTGAACTTGCTCCCATGGGCGGTGACCACGACCTGATGGATTCAATCTCACATCATGGAGCAGAAGGAATCACGCAAGTCGAAGCGAGAAACCGCCAACACCTCTGTTCCATCATGGAGGCCTGCGGTTTTAGCCCATACGATTGCGAATGGTGGCATTACTCGCTCAAAGACGAACCTTATCCAGACACCTATTTTGACTTTCCCATCACCTGAGGGTTGTCCGGAAGTGGTCTTGGTGGGTTGGGTGGTAAGCGTGAGATCTGCTGCGGCGCGGCGGGTCAACCGGTGATGGTGAGGTTGTGAAGGCGGGCGATGTCAGCCATGGCTTCGGCGACTCCCTCGCCGCGGAGGCGGCAGTCGCGCAGCATTAGTTCTTCGACCTCGCGGCCACGTTGTGGTCCCTGGTCGGACCAGAGTGCCGTCGACGGCGAGGACCGTTTTCGGGCGCCTAGCGCTTCCGGAGCCGCGACGCGAGCTTCGGCCCCAGGCTGTCGCCTTCCTTGGCGCTTGCCCGCCAGGGTCGGGCCTTGATGAGGGCGATGTCGAACTCGGGCGCGTCCCGATCCAGCTCGCGGTGATCAACTCGGTCTGCTCGTCCGCTCGGGCCGGCACCGTCCCCTCCGGCCCGATCAGCGCGGAGTCGAGCAGGTACGAGGTCCGCATCGGGTTGGACATGGCGAGCCAGTAGTTGTTGATCGCCGCGTGTGCTCGGGCCTTGACCTCGAAGACGGTCGCCTGGACCCCAGGGGGTGGCCGTGACGTTGTTCGTCGGCCCCACCGTGTCGGCTCCAGCTGGCCCCGGTTTGAGGAGATTCGGTGTGTGTGGGACGTTGAGAAGTGGCCCCGGTTTCTGGCGTGTTGTGGCTCGCTCTGTGTCTTGCAGTGAGCCAGGGCTTGCCGTACGTTCCCTCCCAAAGAACACCGGCGATAGGACGTGCGCGCGCGATCAGGGCTGCCGAGAACCGGAGGAACGATGAAGAAAGTGCTTGTGCTCGTCGGCGACGCAGCCGAGGAGCTGGACGCGATGTACCCGATCTTCCGCATGCGCGAGGCGGGCTTCCAGGTGGACGTCGCGGCGTTGACGCGTCGGGACGTGCAGCTGGTGATCCACGACTTCGAGCCGGAGTCGGACGCCTACACGGAGAAGAACGGGCGCAAGCTTCCCGTCGACCTGGCCTTCTCGGAGGTCGATCCGACGGGGTACGCGGGCTTGATCATCCCCGGTGGTCGCGCTCCTGAGTACATCCGCGTCGACGCCGATGTCCGTCGCATCACGGAGTACTTCTTCGCCCAGGACCTGCCCGTAGGCACGGTGTGCCACGGACCGCAGGTGCCTGCGGCGTACGGCCTCCTGAAGGGTCGCAAGACGGCTGCGTTCGGGCCTTTGGCCGTTGACATGGAGATCGCCGGCGCGACGGTCGTCGACGAGCCCGACGTCGTCGACGGGAACATGGTCTCCTGCCGGGGCTGGCCAGACCTGCCGGAGTGGTCGCGGGCGTTCGTGTCGGTCCTCGAGCGCTCCAGCGCCCCTGCCTGACCGCCGTCGCGTGAGCTTTCCCGTGGGTGGCGCGCGCCCGGACGTCGCGAGGACGACGCGCCCCGACATCGAGGGACGGACGGTCCGGGTCGCCGGGCGGGAGACCTTTGTGCGCGAGGCGGGTTCCGGCCCGGCCGTCGTCCTGCTGCACGGCTCCGGCGCGGGCACCACGGGCGCGGCCTGGGAGCCTCTCATGGCTGCGATGGCGCCCGACTTCCGCGTCATCGCGCCCGACTTCGTCGGCTTCGGCCGGAGCAGGCTGCTCCCAGGTTCGGGGTCCGACGGGGAGCACTCCTACGGCCGCCGCGTGTGGACGGCGCAGGTCCTGGAGCTCCTGGACGAGCTGGCGCTGGACCGCTGCGCCGTCGTTGGTAACTCCATGGGCGGCGCCATCGCACTGTCGGTGGCCCACGCCCGGCCGCGGACGGTCACCCGACTGGTGGGGATCGGCACCCTCGGGCTCGACATGCCGTTACCGCCGGGTCTGGACCAGCTCTGGGCGTACCGGCCCGGGCGCGCGGCGGCCCGCGGGCTCCTTGAGCTGCTGCACGTCGACGAGGCGTTCCGCACCGACGAGGCCGTCGAGGCGCGGCTGGCCGCCACGCTCGAGCCGGGTCCGCGCGAGGCGTTCGCCGTCATGTTCCGGCCGCCGCGCGAGCGATGGGTTCGTGACCTCGCGCTGACCACCGACGAGCTGGCGCAGATCCGGGCGCCCACGCTCCTGGTGCACGGCGCGGAGGATCGCGTCGTGCCGCTGGAGTCCAGCACCCTGCGACTTCTCCACCTGCTGCCCGATGTGAGGGCGCACGTGTTCGGGGCGTGCGGCCACGCGTCACCGGCCGAACGACCGACGGAGCTGCACCGGCTCCTGACGACCTTCCTGGAGGAGCCATAGACGACTTTGCGATCCTGCGCACACCCGCCCAGGTGATCTTCGGCACCGGGATGGCCTCGGCGACGGGTCAGCTCGCCGCCGGGTACGGCGACCGGGCGCTGGTCGTCACCGATCCGACCATCGCCGGATCGCCCGGGTTCAACTCGGTGCGCACGTCGCTGCACGAGGCGGGTGTCGACGTACGCGTCTTCTCCGAGGCTGTCGTGGACGTTCCGGAGAGCACCATCACGGAAGCGGTCGAGTGCGCCGCGGAGTACCGGCCGGACGTGGTCGTCGCCGTCGGGGGCGGGAGCACCATCGACCTCGCGAAGGTCACTGCGCTGTTGGCGAGCCACCCAGGCCCGCTGAGCGGCTACTACCCCGTGGAGTCGGTGCCGGGTCCCGTGCTGCCGCTGATCGCGGTGCCCACCACGGCCGGGACGGGCTCGGAGGTCACGCCGGTCTCGGTGATCACCGATGCGACGACGCGGATGAAGGTCGGCATCGCGAGTCGGCACCTCATCCCGCGGCACGCGCTCTGCGACCCGCTGCTGACCGTGAGCGCACCGCGGACGGTGACCGCTCACTCGGGGATGGATGCGCTGGCCCACGCCGTGGAGTCCTTCATGGCGATCCGCCAGCCCTCGACCGCGTCCTCGGTGCTCGCCCGGCCGCAGGTCGGCAAGAACCTGCTCTCCGACACCCTCGCACTGACCGCAGCCGGCCGCATCTCCGCGAACCTGGCCCGCGCCGTCGACGACGGGGACGACCTGGACGCCCGGTCGGCGATGCTCTACGGCAGCCTGCTCGCCGGCATCGCCTTCGGCAACGCCGGCGTCACCGCTGCGCACGCCCTCCAGTTCGCGGTCGGGGCGGCGACCCACACTTCGCACGGGCTCGGGACCGGCCTCCTGCTCCCCTACGTCATGGAGTTCAACCGACCGGCGCGCCTCGCCGAGATGGCCGCTCTGGCCGGGGTGATGGAGTGCGCCGACCCCGTGGTAGCGGTCCACGAGCTGGGGCTGCGGGTCGGACTGCCCGCGTCGCTGGCCGAGATCGGTGTCGAGGCCGGTGAGGTCCGCGGACTGGCCGAGGCCTCGATCGGCATCAGGAGACTCATCGACAACAACCCCGTGCGGCTCGACGTGGACGCGCTGGAGCAGATCCTGATGGCGGCCTGGCACGGCGAGCCGAATCGGCTCAGCGCGGCACGCGTGTGAGGTCGCGGACCGCGCGCTCGAGGTGTGCGGTCATCCGCAGGACGCTGGCCTCGACGTCGCCCGTCTCGATGACGTCGAGCACGTCCTGGTGCTCGTCGGCGAGCGCGGCAGCGCCGCGAGGGACTGCCACTCGTCATCGGGCATGGAGGGGTGGCTCCGGCCGGCCCGGTTCAGCCAGACGGTCTGCGCTCCCCGCGCCCAGGCGTGTCGCGGATACGCCGTAGTGGCGGCGCATCAATCTCCTGACTCGTTAGCTGTCGGTGTGCGGGGCTGTCGCGGGTAGTTCCACAGTGATGCGGAGCCCGCCGGCGAAGCGCGGGGTGAGGGTGAGTGTTCCTTCGTGTGCCTGGGTGATGGTTTTGACGATTGCCAGGCCGAGGCCGACGCCTGCGTGGTCGGTGTGTATCCGCTCGGTGCCGCGCTGGAATGGTTCGGTGAGTGTCGAGACCAGCTGTGGGGTCAGCTTCTCGCCGGTGTTCTCGACGGTGAGCATCACAGTCCTGGGGCGGACGCTGGTGTTGACCCACACGGTGCCCTGTTCGGGCAGGTTGTGGACGATGGCGTTCTGCACGAGGTTCATCGTCAGCTGCAGCAGGAGCGCCGACGATCCGATCGTGGGGGTGACGTCGCCGCGGGTCTCGATGGTGACGCCATGCTTTTCCGCGAGGGGAAGGAGTGTTTCGGTGGCTTCTTCCGCCACGAGGGACAGGTCGACGTGCTCTCGGGTGAAGGCCCGCTGGTCAGCGCGGCTGATCAGGAGCAGTGCCTCACCAAGGTCGATCGCTCGGGTGTTGACGGCGTCGAGGCGGTCGATGAGTTCGCCGGTGTCGCGGTTCGGATCGGCGCGGGCCACGTCGAGAAGTGCCTTCGAGACCGCCAGCGGGGTGCGCAGCTCGTGAGAGGCGTTGGCCGCGAATCTCTGCTGTTCGGCGACGTGTGCTTCGAGCCGTGCGAGCATCGTGTCGAAGGCGTCGGCAAGTTCGCGGAACTCGTCTTTGCGGCCCGGCAACCGGATGCGGTGGGCGAGTGATCCGTTCGTGGCGATTCGTGTGGCGTCCGCGATGCGAGTCAGAGGGGCAAGCATACGGCCGGCGAGGATCCAGCCTCCCACGAGGCCGAACACCAGCAGGAATGCGAACACTGCGGCTGCCCTCGGAGCGAAAACGCGCAGGAGGTTGGTCCGGACGGGAAAAACACCATGAGTGGGGGCGTCATGGAGGTCGATGAACGCACGCTCGGGGACGTAACGCAGGAGGAACACCCACACGGCGGCGAGCAGCAAGGCACCTGCAAGCATGAGGAATCCGGCGTAGCTGAGGGTGAGTTTGAGGCGAACGCTCAACCCGGGTGCTCTATCCACGGTCTCCTCCCCCACGCCCGGTGTCTGGTCCCGTGTCGATGCGGTAGCCGACGCCGGGCACCGTGGCGATCGGCCAGGGTTCGCCTAACCGTTCGCGCAGCGCCGAGACCGTGATGCGCACGGCGTTGGTGAACGGGTCGGCGTCCTCATTCCACGCCCGTTCCAGCAACGCTTCGGCACTGATGACACCGCCTTCGGCAGCGACGAGAACTTCGAGCACGGCGAAGTGTTTCCGGGTGAGCGCGACGTAGCGTCCGTCGCGGAAGACCTCCCGGCGGAAGGGGTCCAGCCGCATACCTGCGATCCCTCGCACAAGACGCCTGCTGTGGGCGCGCCTGCGGTCGAGTGCTCTGAACCTGAGCGCGAGCCCTTGCAGTTCGACCGGCTCGGTGAGGTACTCGTCGGCGCCGAGTTCGAACTCGGAGGCGACGATTCGTTTGGCGATCTCGTCACCGGACAGTCCGGGGACGTCGCGGTCGAGGACGGGGATGTCGCAGGCATTGATGCTCAGGAGATCCAGAGCGGCGCCGCCGTCATCGTCGATGTCGGCCGCGATCGCTGCCAGGCGTAGGTCATCGCGGATGGCTTCTGCCGGACAGGGTTCATCCTCAACAATCAACACACGCATAGTATCAATGCTACTAGCTGGCGCATATCGTCGGCATATTGAAAAACACATACGCGCTGGCAACACAACGCTGCCTTGACTGGCAGCATGACTCGAACGCCACCATCAGCACGAACAACGACCCGCCGGATTCACCGGTTCCTTGTTGTCAGCCTGATAGTCGTCATGGGAGCGATCACCGCAGCCCTTGGCTACCCGTTGCTGAAGTCCTCGTCCTTCTCGGCCGCATCACCCTTGAATGCTTTTCGCAGTGAAGACCGTGGGGCGCTTGGCGAGGCTGACGGTGTCGTCCCCGACGGTGTGACCGTATTCGATGACGCGATTCCGGCTGTGGCCAACCTCGATCCAGATCTGATCAAGGCCCTCCGCCAGGCTGCAACGGATGCGGCGGACGACGGAGTCGAGTTATACGTCAATAGCGGCTGGCGTTCCCCGGAGTACCAAAATCAGCTTCTTCGCGAGGCGGTCTCCAAGCACGGGTCTGAAGCCGAGGCTGCCCGATGGGTGGCCACCGCCGCGACGTCTCCTCACGTGTCGGGGGACGCGGTCGACATCGGGCACTCCGATGCGACGGCGTGGCTTTCCGACCATGGTGCCGAGTACGGGCTGTGCCAGATCTACAAGAACGAACCCTGGCACTACGAACTGCGCAGCAATGCGATCGATCGTGGTTGCCCGCGTATGTATGCCGACCCCACCCAGGATCCGAGGATGCAGCAGTGACGGGCAGTCAGCCAGGACAGACGATGGTGCTGGTGGACACGGCGGAGACCGAACAGGGCGGCGCCGGCCGCCTGGATACGGGCCCCCGTACCTGGCGCGCGGGCATCCGCCGGGCGATCCGCATCGGCTCCCGGCCGGGGCCCTGGAAGCGCGGCCTGGTCCTCGCGGCGCTGGCGCTGCTGCTGGGCCTGTTCATGCTGCTGCACGCGAAGATCCCGAACCGGATCGGGAGCCTCGGCAGCCTGGTGGAGACCTTCCTGCCGTGGTTCGGCCTGTTCATCCCGCTGCTTCTTGCCGGGGCGCTGCTGCGCCGCTCCGCCTCCGCGGTGGCCGCGCTGCTGCTGCCGGTCCTGGTGTGGCTGAACCTCTTCGGAGGGCTGCTCAGCGACAAGTCCCACCCGGGCAACAACGACCTCACCGTGGTCAGCCACAACGCCGGCGCCAACAACCCCGACCCGGCCGGCACCGCCCGCGACCTGGCCGCCTCCGGGGCGGACGTGCTGGCCCTGCAGGAACTGACCCAGCAGGCCCGGGGCACGTTCGAGAAGGAGCTGGCGAAGGCGTACCCGTACCACACGGTGCAGGGCACGGTCGGGCTGTGGAGCAAGCTGCCGCTGTCGGACACCCAGCCGGTCGACATCAAGATGGACTCGACCCGGGCGCTGCGCACCACGGTGGCCACGGACCAGGGGCCGCTGGCGGTGTATGTGGCCCACCTGGGGTCCGTACGGGTGATCCCCAGGGCGGGCTTTTGGACGGCCCAGCGGGACGCCGGCGCGCACGCGCTCGGCAACGCCATCGCCGCCGAGCAGAACAAGCGGGTGGTGCTGCTCGGCGACCTGAACGGCACCATGGACGACCGCGCGCTCGCCGGCATCACCTCGCAGATGCGCTCGGCCCAGGACGTGGCCGGGGACGGCTTCGGCTTCAGCTGGCCGGCGGAGTTCCCGGTGGCGCGGATCGACCAGATCCTGGTCCGCGGCGTGGAGCCGCAGAGCTCGTGGGTGCTGCCGGCCACCGGCAGCGACCACCTGCCGGTGGCGGCCGGGATCAGCTGGTGAACACCAGCCGGTGAAGACCGCGTAAGGCCTGCGGATCCGTCCCGCGCCTCCCGGTCCCCCGGCGGGAGGCGCCCGCCAGGGCTGAGCGATACCGGACCCGGCCGCGCGCGGGCCGCCGTCACCGATATCCCGCCGTCCGACCCGGGGATAATCGGGGAATGGCCGACCCAGTCGAGATCGTGGACTACGAGCCCGTCTGGAGGGCGATCTTCGCCGAGGTGGGCGCGGGCTTGCGCCGGGCGCTGGGCGATGTCGCGGTGCGGATCGATCACATCGGGTCGACCTCGGTGCCGGGACTTGCCGCCAAGCCGGTGATCGACGTGCAGGTCTCGGTGCGCTCCTTCGAGCCGTTGGCCGCCATCCGCGGGCCGCTGGAAGCGTGCGGCTTCGTATATCGGGCGGACAATCCCGAGCGGACCAAGCGCTATTTCCGGGAGGCTCCGGGGCGGCGCCGGACCCACGTCCACGTGCGCCGGCTGGGCAGTTTCTCCGAGCAGTTCCCGCTGCTGTTCCGCGACTACCTTCGGTGCCATCCGGACGCCGTGGCCGAGTACGCCGAGGTCAAGCGGCGGTGCGCGGCGGAGTTCCGCAACGATCGGGGCGGCTACGTCGAGGCGAAGGATCCGTTCGTGTGGGAGATCGTCCGGCGCGCCGATGGCTGGGCCCAGCGCAAAGGCTGGGTGCCGAGCCCGAGTGATGCCTGAGCGAAGCGACGCCGCGGGCGTGCCGTAGGTGCACGATGAACGGCGGCGCTGCCCGTCATTTGCCCGGCAGTGTCGTGGAGTAGGTCAGCGCCGTCTTGATCCAGCAGTCCCGTGTGGCGTCGTTGAGGCCGGCCCCGGCGGCGCGCACCCAGCCGCGCATGGTCCGCGCGCCCTTGACGGCGGGGCGCGCGCGTGGACGGGCGAGCCCCAGCCGGTCACGCACCCGCTCCGCCTGCTCGTCGTCATAGGCCAACCTCCAGGTCCTCACCGTCACCGGCGGCCTGGTGACGCACAACGTCGTCTTCGCCGGCCCGCGCGTCTTCGACGCCTTCGAGCTGCCGCAGCAGTTCTCCGTCGACGATTTCCCCCGGGAGCGATGAGTCCGGCGGGTGCCGCCGGTACGTACCGGTGAGCACCTGACCGAAAGGACCGTCGCCGTGAGCGTCATCGTCATCGACTTCATCACCCTGGACGGGATCGTGTCCGACCCCGGCGGCTCCGCGGGCACGCCGCTGGGCGGCGTCCCGGAGCGTGCCCGTGCCCTGGCGTCGGAAGGCGCGGGCGGGTAGCGTCTCGGAAGGTCTCGTGGCACATCGGGAGCGCTCGTTCGCAGAAGAAGTCCCCACGTTTCTTACGGAGTCGCCATGGCACCACGTCACCGGGCTGGTGAACACTCCGGACGCCGTCGAGCCGGTGTTCACCAACCGGCCTCGGTCGGCAGCTGCGAGCCCGCGGAGACCGGCACGCTCGACGTGCCGGTCACCGCAGTCGGTGCCACGCCCGACGGCGAGCCGTACGACGTCAAGGACTTGCCCGGCGGCGTGCACCGCGTCGGGTCGCAGCGGGCAGGCGAGACCGAGTAGCGGCGGCACGGCCGGCCGTCTCAGCTGCCCCTTGCTCGTTGCGTGTTGCAGGACCTCCACCCCCACACCTTGGAGACACTCGATGACACCCCCACCCCTCTCGCGCCGCGCCGCGCTCAGCCTTCCCCTGCTCGGCGCGGCAGCGGTCGCCCTGCCGCTGCCGTCGGCGCACGCCGCCCCCGGACCGTTCCGCGTGTACCTCGGGGCCTATACCGGTGGCACGGAGGAAGGCATCGGCGTCGCCACCGCCGACGACGCCACCGGCGGGCTCCAGCTCGACACCGTGGTGCCCGCCGCGTCCCCGACCTGGCTGACCCTGGCCCCGTCCGGGGGCGTGCTGTACGCGGCCCATGAGACCGCCGAGGGTCAGGTCTCGGCGCTCTCCCTCGGCCAGGACGGCGCCGTCACGGGCACGCTGGGCAGCTGCCCGAGCGGTGGCAGCGGCGCGGTCCACCTCGATCTGCATGCGGGAGGCGGCCATCTGTTCGTCGCCAACTACGGCTCGGGATCCGTCGCGGTGGTGACGCTGGCCGAGGACGGCACGCCCCAGGAGGTGAGCCAGGTCGTCCAGTACACCGGCTCCGGCCCCAACCCGGACCGGCAGGAGGGCCCGCACGCTCACATGGTGCTGTCGGACCCGGCCGCCCCGGACCGCGTCCTGGCGTGCGACCTGGGCACCGACACCGTCCACGTCTACGCCTTCGACCCCGCCCAGGGCCAGCTCACCAGCGAGCACGAGGTCAAGATGGCGCCCGGCTCCGGCCCGCGGCACCTGGCCCTGCACCCCGAGGCGGACGCCGCGTACGTGCTGGGCGAGCTGGACTGCACCCTCACCGTCTGCGCGTACGACCGGGCCACCGGCGCCCTCACGCCCCAGTCCACCGTCTCCCTGCTGCCGGACGGCACCTCGCCGGACGGCAACACGGCCGCCGAGGTGCTGGTCTCCTCCGACGGCCGGTTCGTGTACGCCTCCGTCCGGGGCCCGGACATCATCGCGGCGTTCGCGGTCGAGGGGACGGGCGGCACCGAGCTGCGGCTCCTCGGGCGCCAGTCGTGCGGCGGAAGCTGGCCCCGCCACATCGCCCTCGATTCCGAGGAGCGCTGGCTGTACGCCGCCAACCAGTACTCCGGCTCGGTCGCCGTGTTCGCCCGGGACGCCGACACCGGCACCCTGACCCCGGCCGGTGAGCCGCTGCCCTTCCCGCAGGTGGTGTGCGCGATCCCGGCCGCACCAGCGGCATGACGGGTCCGCGCACGAGGTTCGCCCAAGGCCAGCGGGGCAGGGCTCTCGGGACGAGCCCCGCCCCGCGGCCGGTCGGCCGGCCGAGCAGGAGCCGCCGGGCGGGCCGCGGGACCAGCCCGCACTCAACCGGTCGCGTCGTCAGGTTCTGCGGCGCGCTGCCGGCGCTCCCGCCTCGCTTCCCGTGTGCGACGCCCCGCTCGGCCGCCGGCGGCGGGCTGAGCTTGCAGTTCTTACCTCACCTCGGGAGGCGCCGATGGGCCGGCACACGCATGCCCGCCGCCCGCCCACCGGCGTTCCCCCACCCCGACGAAGGAGGAGTTACATGCCGGCAGCGCAACGACGGAGAAGTCGCGTCATGGTCAGGCCCAAGAACGTGATCGGTGCCATCGTGGCCGCGGCGCTTCTCGTCCTGACCACGGGTGGCACGGCGTTGAGCAGCCCTTCCGGAACCGTGTCGCCCACGGACGCCGGCAGCGCTGAAGCCACCGCCGGTTGCGGGCAGGCCCCAACACTGACGGACGGCACGCACACCATCCAGAGCGGCGGCAAGGAGCGCACGTTCATCCTGGACGTTCCCGACAACTACGACAACGCCCACCCCTACCGGCTGATCTTCGGCCTGCACTGGTACGGAGGCACCGCCGAGGACGTCGCCACGGGCCAGACGGTCGAAACGGGCACCTGGGCCTACTACGGGCTCCAGCGACTGGCGGACGACAGCGCCATCTTCGTCGCGCCCCAGGGCATCGACAACGGGTGGGCCAACACCGGTGGCGAAGACGTGATCTTCATCGACGACATCATCGCGATGATCGAGGCGGACCTCTGCGTCGACACAACACAGGTGTTCTCCATCGGCTTCAGCTACGGCGGTGCGATGAGTTACGCACTCGCGTGTTCCCGGCCGGACGTCTTCCGCGCGGTCGTGGTCCAGTCCGGCGGCGGGCCCAGCGGGTGCGACGGCGGCACCCAGCCCGTCGCGTACTTCGGGGTGCACGGCATCAGTGACAGCCCGGGCATCGGAGAATCGGCGCGCGACATGTTCGTCGCGAACAACGGCTGCACCCCCCAGGACCCGCCCAGGCCGGCGGCGGGCAGCCTGACGCACATCACCACCGCCTATGAGGGATGTGCGGAGGGATATCCGGTGCAGTACGCCTGGTTCGACGGCGGGCACATCTCCGCCCCGCAGGACGGCGCCCCCGGTGACAGCGGCCCGAACACCTGGGTGCCGGGTGAGGTCTGGGAGTTCTTCACGCAGTTCGAGAGTGCCCCGCCGGCCGGCTAGGCGGGCGAGAACGCCACCCAAGCTCGCGACAGGCACCGGGCCCAGGGGGTGGATCGCGGCCGGGATCCACCCCCTTGGGCCTTCCACGCCATCAGCTGACCGCGGACCCTGCGCGTCCGGATCGTGGGGTTTGGACCGTTGACGGTGGATGTGACGATCGAGGAAGAGCGAGCGAGTTCGGGCGACTCGGTGCCGGGCCGGCTGCGTCAGAAGGTCGCCGAGGGGCGCTCCTGCGAGGCGGGAGCAGAGCGCCGTCCCGGTTCAGGCGTGTGCGTCGGTGGAACCAGCGCGATCGGGCTTGGCGGCGGCTGCTGTGGCGGCCCGCTCGATCTTCGCGCGCCGGGCTTCCCAGAAGGCCGCGTCGCGCTGCGGGGTCGCGGATTCGGCTGTCGGGCCTGTGGAGCCGTCGAGCTGCTCGCGCAGAATGTCGGCGTGTCCGGCGTGCCGGCTGGTCTCGGTGAGCATGTGGACCAGGACGTTGAAGAGCTTCACGTGGGGGCGTGGCCACCAGGGCACGTGGCCGGGCGCGTCGATGGCGAGGGCACTGATCGTTGCGTCCGAGTGCTCCCCCACGCGGCGGTAGAGGCCGGTGATCTCCTCGCGCGTCTCGTGCTCGGTCACCCACAGGTCGGCCCCGCGCTCCGCTGCGTCGTCCCACCGGGGCATGGCTTCGGGGAACGGCCGGTCGAAGACCTCGCCGAAGTACCTGGACTCCCAGATCGACAGGTGCTTGACCAGGCCGAGAAGGTTGGTGCCCGTCGTGGTCAGCGGGCGGCGTATGTCGTACTCGCTGAGCCCGACGAGCTTCCAGAGCACCGCCGCGCGAACCTCTCGCAGCTCGCTGTGCAGGTACTCCTTCGCGAAATCGTCGATCACGGGCACGAGCCTGTCACACGCCTCCAGCGGGTCAACCCGCGACCAGCACTCGGCAGAGCGCCACGCTCGTCCTGTGGGCGTCACTCCCGATGGCTGCTCAGCGTGCTGACCATGAAGGTGCAGGGATTCGCTACGTGCTGGACAACGCCCTCGGCGTCCCCGTGGGCATACCGGTCCACATACGAGGTGACAGGCCGGTACCCCAGCCGCCGGTACAGCGCCGCCGCGCGGACATTGTCCTCTCCCACGCCCAGGCCCATGCGCCACACCCCGCGTCCCCGCGCCAGATCCTCGGCGGTGCGGATGAACGCCGTACCGATCCCCTGGGAACGCAGCGACTCCGGCCACACGAACAGCCCGTTGATCTCCGGGCAGTCCCCCACGACGGCCCGCACCTCTCCGGCCGCGCACCCGTCCCAGCGCACCTCACACGTCCCCACCGGCCGCCCGTCACGCCAGGCGATCAGGTACGTACCGGCCCCGGCACACTGCCTGCCGTACCGCTGCGCGTGATTCGCCGTCGCCGACTCCGACGGCAGCACCACGTCGAGCACCGCCACGTCCTCGTCACGACACTCAGCTATCCGAGCCATACCGCCTGCCTTCCTGGGAGAGCCCCGCTCGGCCGGAATGATCGCACGCGGTCGCCATCCGATGTCGCCGCCGTCGGCAACAGCCGGAGGTGGTGCTCGTGCGGGCGATCCGCGCCCCGCCCGACCTCGACCAGGCGACCCCCGCGGGTACGGTGCGTGGACGACTTCGCCTTGGTGTGGGACAGGTCCCGTTCACGTGAGGCCGTCTTGCCATGCGGTGTGCAGGTCCGCGAACCTCCCTCGTTTTTCGACGAGGTCGTCGGGTGTGCCGTCTTCGACGATGCGCCCGTCGGCCATCACCAGGACCCGGTCGGCGATGCGGACCGTTGAGAGTCGGTGTGCGATGACGAGGGCTGTGCGCCCCTCCAGTACCGTGCTCATGGCGTGTTGGACGAGCCTTTCGCCCGGGATGTCCAGGGAGGATGTGGCCTCGTCGAGGATCACCACGGTCGGATCGGCGAGCAAGGCACGGGCGAGTGCCACCCGTTGCCGTTGCCCGGCGGAGATGAGGGTGCCGCGGGTGCGGACGTCCGTGTCGTATCCGTCCGGCAGCGCACTGATGAAGTCGTGTGCGCCGATCGCCCTGGCGACCCGTTCGATGTCTTTCCGGTCGGCCTGGGGGCGGCCGATGGCGATGTTCTCGGCGATGGTTCCGGAGAAGATGAAGGCGTCTTGCGTCACCATCACCACGCCGCGTCGTAGCTCAGCCGTGGCCAGGTGACGGAGATCTACTCCGTCGAGGAGGATCCGGCCGTGCGTGGGATCGTGGAACCGGGCCAGCAGCTTGGCCAGCGTTGATTTGCCGGCGCCGGTCGCCCCGACGACGGCCACGGTCTCCCCGGGGGCGAGGGAGAGGTCGAGGCGGGGCAGGACCTCGCCGCCGGTGCGGTACGTGAAGGCCACGTTCTCGAAGACGACCTGGCGGCCGCGTCGACCGGGGGCGTTCGCCGGTAGCTGTTGGGGGTCGTCGGGTTCGGGGACGGAGGGCCGCTGGGCCAGGAGGGCCGCGATCTTCTCCAGGGAGGCGGCCGCTGACTGGTAGGCGTCCAGGACGCCTCCGAGTTTGAGGGGGTCGTCGTACAGACGGCGCAGGTAGAGAACGGCGGCGGTGAAGGCACCGAGTTCCAGGCTGTGGGAGGCGACGCGGTAGGCGCCCCACATGACGAGGAGGGCGATGCCGGCGTTGGCGACGAGCCGGGACGATGTCACGTACCGGCCCATCTCCAGGGCGGCGTCACCGTTGAGGTGCGCGTGTTGGCGATTGATCAGCCGGAAGGACTCGTCGTTGGACCTCTCCAGGCGGAAGGTCTGCACCGCGCGGATGTTGTGGAAGGTCTCGGCGAACTTCCTGGTGACGGCGGCCATCGCGCTGGACCGTTCGCCGTAGACGCGCGTGGCGCGGCGGCGGAAGGTACGGACGGTCAGGTACAGCGGCCCTCCCACGGCCACCGCGGCCAGGCCCAGTTGCCAGTCGAGGTACAGCAGGGGGCCGGTGATGTAGACCGTTGTCAGCACGGCGCTGACGATGTCCTCCAGTCCTTTGGTGAGCAGGCTGCGGAGCGCCCCGACGTCGCTGGTGGCCCTGGAGGTGAGCCGGCCGGAGGTGTACCGCTCGTGGAAGTCGATGCTCAGGGACTGGGAGTGGCGGAAAATGCGCCCGAGGAGGTCGAGGATCACGTCTTGGCCCACGCATGCCGAGAGGCGGACGTATCCGTACTGCAACGCCCCCGAGCCCGCCACGACCAGCACGTAGCCCAGGCAGACGGCCAGGATCGGGCCGCGATCGTTCTCCCGCAGAGCCGGGACCGCCTGGTCGATCGTGTACGCGACGAGCAGCGGGCTCACCTGCGAGATCCCCCGCTGAAGGATCAGCACGAGGCAGGTCACCGCGACGCGGCGCCGGTGTGGGCGCAGCAGGGACCGCAGCAGTGCCCGCGACGCGCCTGCGGGCGCGGGGAGGACATCCTGGGCGAAGGGATCCGTGGCGGCCTGTGCCGATTCTTCCTGCTCGCCTGTGTCACCCGGGTGGGCGCCAGCGGGCTGAGAGGTCGTTACCGAGGAGGTCATGACGTCTTCCCGCCTTCCCTACGGCCGGCCGCCGAGGTCGTCGTCAGGGGCCCGAGTCCGGACATGAGCCAGGCGTACTCCGCGTTCGTCTTCAACAGCTCTTGGTGCGTGCCGACGGCGGTGATCCGGCCCTGCGAGAGCAGGGCGACCCGGTCGGCGAGGAGCACGGTCGAGGGGCGGTGGGCGACGAGGAGCGCCGTTGTCGTGCCGAGCACCTCGCGCAGCGCGGCTTCGACCGCGGCCTCGGTGTGGATGTCCAGGGCCGACAGGGGATCGTCGAGGACGAGCAGGCGTGGCCGGCCGACGACGGCGCGGGCCAGGGCGAGTCGCTGGCGCTGCCCGCCGGAGAGGGTCAGCCCCTGCTCGCCCACCATCGTGGCCGGCCCGTCGGGGAGGCGGCGGACGAAGCCGTCGGCCTGCGCCACCCGAAGGGCCCGCGCGGTGTCCGCGTCGGTGGCCGTCTCCGCTCCCATGGCCACGTTCTCGGCGATCGTCGCGGAGAAGAGCGCCGAGTCCTCGAAGGCGACGGCGATACAGCCGCGCAGTTCGGCCCGCGGCATGTCGGCGATGTCCTGGCCGTCCACCGTGATCCGACCTCCGGTCGGCTCGTACAGCCGCGGCACCAGGCTGGCGAGGGTCGTCTTGCCGCTGCCGGTCGCCCCGACCAGGGCGAAGGTCTCTCCGGGAGCGATGCGCAGGTCGACGCCGCGCAGGATGGCTGGAGCATCGGACGGAGCGCCGGGGTAGCGGAACTCCACCTTCTCCAACGCGAGTCCGGCAGGTCCCGGTTCAGTCGTCGGCCGCCGGGTGAGCGTGGGCTCGGGTTCGGGCGGCATCGGGAGCGCCATGACGTCGAGGTAGCGGTCGACGGCGGTCGCCGCCTCGTGGCTCAGGGCGAGCAACGAGCCCGTTGACTCCACCACCGGCCGCAGGACCAGGGCCGTCGCCAGGAACGCCAGCAAGGTACCGGGCGACAGTGACCCGTCGGCCACCTGTTGGGCCCCCAACACGAGCGTCGCCCCGACCGCGATCTCCGGCAACGCCACGAACAGGGCTGACACGCCGGCCAGCAGGCGCGCCTTGTGAAGCTCGGCGCCGCGGACCCGGCGGGCCAGCTCCCAGAACGCGTGCGCCTGGCTCTCGTGCCGACCGAAGCCCTTGATGACGCGGATGCCCATGACGGATTCTTCGATGACCGTCGTCAGGTTGCCGCTGTGGTCCTGGGCCTGGCGCGAGGCGAGCGCGTAACGGGCCTCGAAGAGCGAGCTCACCACCATCAGCGGTACGGCCGGTGCGAGCAGCACCAAACCGAGTGTCCACTGCTGGGACAGCAGGATGAGGCAGCCGACGAGGATCGTCGTGGCGTTCACCACAAGAAACGTCAGGGGGAGCGCCAGGAAGACGTGGATCAGGCCGAGGTCTGACGTGGCCCGGGAGAGGAGTTGGCCTGATGACCACCGGTCGTGGAAGGAGATCGGCAGCCGTTGCACGTGGTAGTACAGCGCCTCCCGCATCGACGCCTCGACCTCAGCCAGTGGCCGCGCGACCAGCCAGCGCCGCACGCCGAAGATGGCCGCCTCGGCGACTCCCAGCAGCAACAGGGCCAGGCCGCCCCACCACACACCGGACGGATCACCGTCTGTGAGTGGGCCGTCGGCCATCCACTTCAGGACCAACGGCATGACGAGCCCGAGGCACGACGCGGTGGTCGCCAGAAGGGAGGCGAAAAGAAGGCGCAGGCGCACGGGCCGTACGTACGGCCATAGGCGCAAGAGAGAACGCAAGGTGGAGCGTTCGCCGACATGGGATCGCGGATTCACTGTGACATACCCCTTAAGGAATAATCTGCTTGCTGCCCGGACAACGGGGTGACGACGATGAACGCCCTATTCCCCGGCGACGGCGGCAACGGGTGTGAGGGCTTGTGGGTGTCAGTCGAGGCCGCTGTCAGCGAGCAGGCCGGCGGCGAGCCGTCCCACCCGCTCCGGGGCAAGACCACGGGCGATGAACCACGCCCCGATATTCCGCACATCGCGCGTCAGATAGAAACGCCCGCGGGGATTACTGATCACATCGACGATCTGGGGAACGTCGATGAGGACGAGTCGGCCATCGTGCACAAGCACGTTGTAGCGCGACAGATCACCGTGGGCGAGCCCGTTCCCCGCCAAGAGCGACAGGCTGCGGACGAGCTGGTCCCACAGGCCATCGAGCTCGGGCGGCGACGGTCGCACCTGAGCAAGGCGCGGAGCGGCGGCGTGCTCCGCGTCGCCGATCTCGGCGCGCTCCTTACGATATGCCCTCCCTCGCGAACGCATGGGAGAAAAGTTGTCGGATTCACGCACAGCAGCGATCTCCTGAACGGGATGCAGTCATCGGCGACACCTCCGTCCACTTCGCTGGTCGTTCAGCCCTAATCGCTGAGGGCTGGCCGCAGCACACCTTCGTAACGGTCGAGTCACAACCGACCGTGCCTGCGGACGATGGCTTATCCTCCGCGCTGGGCTGATCGAGGTGGACCGTGATTTGGTTGCTGGGTGCTGTGCGGGCAGCCGAAGCCGTGCCGCCGTCGCCCGGGCGGTGAGGCTCGATGAGGCGGCAGCCGATTGTCGTGGGCCTCTCACCTTCGCAGGCTGACGGCCTTGCAGACCGGCGGCTTGTCGTCGGTGCGCGGTTCGGTATCCCAGGGGAACGGCATGGCGGGCCACCCTTTACCGGGGAGTGGGAGCCTGTCCGGCGGTGGGGTCTTCTGTCATTCGCTCACCAAGCGATCGACGTATGCGAGCGTGCCGAAGCCCAGTTCGTCGAAGCCGCCGCTGGTGCCGCCGTAGTCGCCGCCGCCGCCTTCCGGGGAGTTGGCCAGGGCCATTTCCTGCATGTTCGGGCAGTCCTGGTTCAGCCGGCCCCAGTAGTGGTGGAAGACCCGCTCCCAGACCGGGCGCACCTGGCCGCGGCCGCCTTCGGAGATGACGGTGTGCACCTCCCCCTCGCAGTTCTCGTAGGTGGTGAACGGCACGTCGTCGTTGCCCAGGTTGTACCGGGCCACGTACTCGCACGCCTTGCGGAACCTGTAGTCGTCCGCGGCGTAGAGGTCGACGCCCTGGCTGTAGGCCATCTCGCAGAGCGTGCCCATCAGCCCGATGCCCATCATGCTGTGGGCCTGGTCGCGCCCGCTCTCCTGCCACTGGGCCAGGCCGACGTCGTCGTAGACGAACGGGGCCGCGTTCACGAGGTTGCCGGTGCCCAGGCCGTTGTAGAAGTAGTCCACCGCCTCGTCGAACTGGGCCTGGTCGTCGCGCAGGATCCCGATGGCCATGATCGAGGCCATGTTGCACAGGTCCCAGTTGGCCCAGTAGTGGGACTCGCAGGTGCCGTTGTGCCGGACCAGGAAATCGGAATTCAGCGGGTAGAAAACGTTCTGCATCAGGTCCTGGAACCGGACCAGGTCGAAGCCCTCGTAGTCACGGATGATCTCGCCCACGTTGGCGAACTGGTACCCGTAGATACCCGACGCGAGACGGGAGTCGGAGGGGCCGGCGTCAATGGACGTCAGCGTCTCCGACCACGCGTTGCAGATGTCCCGCGCGGTGTCGCCGTGGGCGGTGTCGCCGGTGATCTTCCAGCGCAGCGCGTTCTGGTACGCCGCGTGGATGTCGTTGTAGAGGATCGGGTAGTTCTCCGGCCCTGAGCCGCCGGAGCCGCGGATGATCGTCTCCTGCGGGTTGGGGACCCAGCCGGGGTGGGAGTGCGTGTTGTTGATGAGCCGGTTCCAGCCCCAGATCCACGGCTCGTCGCCCGCGGCCACGTGCTCCGCCATCCGGTCGAACGCCTCCTGCGTGTGGAGCGCACCGGGGTGGGTGAACGTCTGGAGCGGCCGGGCGGCCTGCCGCCGTGCCTCGGTGCCGGCGGCGCTGGCGGACTGGACGGCGTAGACGGCGCCGGGGATCGCCAGCGCGCCGCTGCCGAGGGCGGCGGCCTTCAGGATGCGGCGGCGGCCTGGGTTCTCCTCCTCCGGGCGATGCGTGCCCTTCATGAGAATCCCTCTTTCGGTTGCGTGTGGGGGTCGGCACGTCCCGTGTGCCACCCTCATGGTTCCTCCTCGCACAGAAAAGGTTCTCTAGAAGCAGGGATTTCGAAAGATTTCGAGCTCTTTCGCGGATCGGGGTGGACCAGTGGCGCCGGGCCAGTCGATGGCGGCGAGTTGGGGGTCGAGGCGCCATGGACGTCGAAACCCATGGCCATGGGAGCGCGACTCAATGGTGTGGTCGCCCGGCAGGGAGGTCCGCACCGTGAGCACACGCCGGAACCCGACCTGCCGCTCTGCCCGCCACTTCGCCCCTCGCTGACGGTCGAGGAACTGCTGGCCGTGAAGGGCGCAAAGCCGATCCGCTCGCTGGACGAACTGCGCGCCGACGCTTTCGAGGACGAGGCGGCGCTGGAAGGGTTTCTTGCCTTTACCGCGGCCGAACGCCACCGCGACGTCGCCTGAAGGCACTGCGCCCGCCGTGCCCGTGGTGGCCGCCGCCCGCTGGCCGCCGACTGCGCGCCGGTCGCCGGGTCCAGGGCCGCCTGCGCCGCGCCGCCGACGCCGGGTCCGGTCAGGCGACGCGATGGAGGTCGCCGTGGTCGACGCGGTACCGCAGGGCGTGCCCCGCCAGCAGCCGTTCCAGCTCCTCGACGGCGATCAGGCCCAGGCGGCGCAGCTCGTTGCCGTGGGAGCCGGCGATGTGCGGGGTGAGCAGCACGTTCGGCAGCTCGTACAGGGGTGAGGAGGCGGGCAGCGGCTCGGGTTCGGTGACGTCCAGGACGGCCGACAGCCGCCCGGAGACGAGCTCGACGGCGAGCGCGTCGTGGTCGATGAGGCTGCCGCGCGAGGTGTTGACCAGGACCGCGCCGTCGCGCATCGACGCCAACCCGGCGCGGTCGATCAGGTGGCGGGTCGCGGGGGTGGCGGGGGCGTGGACGCTGACGATGTCGCTGGTCGCGAGCAGCGTCGTCAGCGAGACCTGCCGCACGCCCAGCCGCGCCGCCTCGGCCCGGTCCACGTACGGGTCGTGGAGCAGCACCTCGAAGTCGAACGGCCGCAGCAACTCGATCACCCGCCGGCCGATGTTGGAGGCACCGACGAGGCCGACGCGGCGGCCGACGTTCCCGACGTGCGGGTGGATCTCGCCCTGGACGAAGCCGCGCTCGGCCCGCAGGCGCTCGCGCAGCTCGAACACGCCCTTGCCGGCCAGCAGGATCATGCCGAGTGTGTACTCCGCCACCGGCAGCGCGTTCGCGGCGGCGGCGGAGGAGACCAGCACCCCCCGCTCCCAGCCCTCCTGCGGCAGCAGGTACTTGACCGAGCCACCGGTGTGGAGCACGGCGCGCAGCTTGGGCGCGGCGTCGAGGACGTCCACGGTGAGCGTCGGGCAGCCCCAGCCGGTGATCAGCACCTCCGTGTCGGCCAGCAGCCGCCGGGCAGCGGCGGCGGCGCCCGGATGCCGCAGGTCGACGACGGTGTCCGGATCGACGTCGGCGAGGGCGGTGAGCCGCGCCATGACCTCCGGCGGGAAGAGCAGCGGGATGTGACGGGACTCCAGGGCGAACAGCGCGGAGGGTCGCTCAGGCATAGGGCGGAAGCCCCTTCCGATCATGTAGAAATCGTTCTCTACAGTATGCGCGTGCCCCGCCCGGGTCAACCGCGCCCCGGGCGGGCCCGCGCGGAGCGAGCGCGGAGCGAGCGCGGAGCTCAGGCCGTGCCGGCCGGCGGCGGGGGCGCGAGGGAGTCGCGGACCACCACGTGGGTGCCGAGCAGTACGTGGTCCTCGCCCGTGCCCCGGCCGCCGCCCCGGTGGTCGAGCGCGAGCCGGACCGCGGTGCGGCCCATCTCCTCGTACGGCACGTGCACGGTGGTCAGCTGCGGCGTGAGGTCCGTGGCCGGGGGCACGTCGTCGTACCCAACGAGCGAGACGTCCCCCGGCACCTGAAGGCCGGCCTCGGTCAGGGCCCGCAGCGCGCCGGCCGCGACGACGTCGGTGAGGGCGAAGACGCCGGTGAAGTCGCGCGCGGCGGCGAGCCGTTCCCGCATTCGCAGGTACGCGTCGCCGCGGTCGAACGCCGCCTTGACGACCAGGTCCTTCTCGTATGGCACGCCGTAGTCGGTCAGCGCCCTGCGGTAGCCGGCGAAGCGCTGGGCGCTGGTGGTGAGCGCGACATCGCCGCCGAACAGCAGGACGCGGCGGTGGCCGGCCGCCAGCAGACGGCTGGTGACGGCGTACGCGCCGCCTTCGTTGTCGTACTCCACGACCGTCACGGGCACGCCCTCGCCCAGCGGCGGGCGGCCGCACAGCACCAGCCGGGAGCCGGCCTGGTCCAGGGAGCGCGCGATCTCAGCCATCCGCCGTCGGTACGCCTCGTCGTCCACGACGCTGCCGCTGACGATGACGACCTCGGCGCCCTGCTGGCGCATGAGGTTCAGGGCCCGCAGCTCCTGGGCGGGGGCGCTGCCGCTGACGCACAGCAGGCACAGCCGGCCCCGGCGGGACGCCTCCTCCTCGATGCCGTGTGCGAACTGCGCGAACGCCTCGCCCCGCGCCTCCTTCAGGACGAACGCCACGGTCTCCGCGCCGTGCCCGCGCAGCGCGCGGGCATGGGTGTTGGCGACGTAGTCCAGCTCGCGCAGCGCCTTCTCCACCCGTCGCTTGGTGCCCAGCGCGACCGGATAGTTGCCGGCGATGACGCGGGAGACGGTCGGCACCGAGACCCCGGCCCGACGGGCGACGTCCTTCAACGTGGCGCGCCCACGGCGCGCGCTGGCCGCCCCCTCGCGGGAATCGTTTGTCACGGGCCCCAGCGTAATGGGGTGGGCGGACGGCACGTCCGGCATGGGGGAAGGAGGGACGTGCCGTCCGCTGGGGGCCCGTTTGCCGCCGTCAGGTGACGGTGGTGGTGGCGACGGCCACGGGCCGGTCGGAGGTGCGGTGGCTGCCGTCGGCGAGGGTGCCGGCCACCCGGTACCAGGCGTGTCGGTGACGGTCGTGGTCGTGGCGGTGGTGGCGGTGCCCGTGGCGATCGACTCCCAGCTCTCGGGCCGGTCGGCGAGGACGGTCAGCGGGCTGCGCCGCTCGTCCTGCCAGTCGTGGAACGAGTCGCGCGAGCGGTTGGCGAGGATAGAAAACCTTTGTCCAGACGGTTGACGCGATCCAGCCCCTTGCCTAAGTTGCTCGACCATGGCACGCGATAGATAACGATAACTAAGCCACCAGCAGCAGTGCCCCGCCTGACGGCCCATCACCATCCCGGAGTGTCCTATGCAACCCGCGAGAATCACGCTGGCGTCCGCGGCCGCCGTCACCCTGTCCCTGCTGGCGACGGCGTGCGGCGGCGGCGCCGAGGGCGACCAGGGCGACGGCCCGGTCGTCATCGAGATGTGGTCCTGGAACGAGGAACGGCTGGTGCAGCCGGTCGTCGACAAGTTCAACGCCACCCACGACGACATCCAGGTGAGGTTGGTGAAGCAGGTAGACCTCCCCGGCACCGCCGCCAACCTCCGCAACGCCGTCGCCTCCGGCGAGGACGTCCCCTGCCTGGTGCAGAACGTCGGCGAGGTGCCCGCCCTCACCTCCGAGGGCCTGCTGAGCGACGTCACCGACACGCTCCAGCCCTACCTCGACGACGGCCTCTTCAACGAGGCGGCGATGCGCGGCGGCAAGGTCGGCGACCGCTACTACGGCGTGCCCTCCGGCTTCAACCCCAGCTTCATGATGATCAACCGCGCCGTGTACGACGAGCACGGCGTCGAGGTCCCCACCACCTGGGACGAGCTCATCGCCGCGGGCGAGGAACTGCGCCCGCACGGGGTGTACGTGATGAACCTCGCCGGCGAGGACCCCTCCACCCTCGTCAACCTGGTGCAGCAGGCCGGCGGCTCCTGGTACGAGATCGAAGGCGGCGACTCCTGGCGCGTCGACTTCCTCTCCGAGGAGTCCCGCAAGGCCGCCGACATCGTGCAGCAGCTCATCGACAAGGACCTGGTCGCCCACCAGACCTACATGGACCGGCCCGCGCTGATCGAGTACTTCGACACGGGACGAATGGTCTCCCTGCCCACCCAGACCTGGCAGCTCGCCAACTACGAGATCGACTTCCAGAACACGATCGGCGACTGGCAGCCCATCGACCTGCCGCAGTTCTCGGACGCCGAGGAGTTCGTCACGCCCGCGCACGGCGGCGCCGAGCTCGTGCCCGAGGGCTGCGAGCACGTGGAGGAGGCGGTCGAGGTCGCCGTCTGGAAGGCCACGAACGAGGAGGCGATCAACGCCACGCTCGACCCGAAGACCGGCGCGTACGCCTGGCCGGGCGCCGTGCCCGACCCGTCCCCGTGGATCGACTCCGCCGTCCCCGAACGCCTCTTCGGCGAGCACCGCGACGAGGCCCGCGACGTGATCACGAAGTCGGTCGAGGCCGGCCGGGACCCGTGGGTGGTCGGGCCCAACTACACCGGCGTCTTCACCGAGCTGCAGGACCAGTGGGCCAAGGCCGTCAACGGCGAGATCACCATGGTGGAGCTGCTGGAGCGGATGCAGGACTTCACGGTGGAGGATCTGCGCTCCAAGAACATCAACGTCGTCGGAAGCTGAGGCTCAAGCCGTGGCCGTTTCCGTCGATCAGCGAAAGCCGCCCACCAGCCGGTTGCCGCGCTGGCACCGGCTGGTGGCGCTCAAGGGCGCGTCGTTCACCCTGCCGTTCTTCCTCGGATTCGTCGTCTTCACCGTCGTTCCCCTGGTGATGGCGCTGCGGGAGAGCCTCTACCGGGAGCAGAGCTCGGGCCTCGGCTTCGGCGAGAAGACGGTGGAGTTCGTCGGCTTCGACAACTTCATCGAGGGATTCGAGGACGGCCGGTTCTGGGCGTCGATGCTGCGGGTGGCGCTGTTCGCGCTGGTCTGCATTCCCGCGATCCAGATCCTCAGCGTGCTCCTGGCGCTGCTGCTCGACTCCGCCACGCAGCGCGCCGCGAACATCTTCCGGCTGCCGCTGCTCATTCCGTACATGATTCCGGGCATCGTCGCCACGCTGATCTGGGTCTACGTCTACAGCCCGGACGTCGGCCCGCTCACGCCGATGCTCGACGCCGTCGGCATCGACGCCAACTTCTACAGCGGCGAGATGATCTGGGTCTCGATCGGGAATCTCATGGCGTGGGGCGCGATCGGCTTCAACATGCTGATCATCTACGCCTCGCTGCGGTCGGTGCCGCGCGAGATCTACGACAGCGCGTACGTCGACGGCGCGTCGGAATGGCGCGTCGCGTGGTCGATCAAGATTCCGATGGTCCGCCGCACGCTGGTGCTCACCACGGTGCTGGCCATCATCGGAACGCTCCAGATCTTCAGCGACCCCGTGCTGTTCCGCTCGATGACCCCGGAGACGGTCACCCGCGACTTCACACCGATCATGGCCATCTACGACTGGGCCTTCGCGCAGGGCGAGTTCAACTACGCCGCCGCCCTGTCGATCATCCTGGCTCTGGTGGTGGGCACCGTCTCGGCCCTCTTCTACCGGCTCACGAACAAGGCGCCCACCGCATGACCACCGCCACCCACCCGAAGGCCACCCCGCCGGGGCCGACCACACCATCGACCGGACGGCGGCGGAAAACCCCCGTCCGCCGCCGCGCCGCGCGCGGGACGGCGGCGGACGGGGCCCGGACCACCCGGCGGACCCGGGCCCTGATCATCACGGGCCTGGTCCTGTTCACCCTCTACTCCCTGGCCCCCGTCTGGTGGCTGATCGTCTCCGCGACCAAGTCGCAACGGGACCTCTACACCTCCAACGGCCTGTGGTTCGCCGAGTTCAACCTCATGCAGAACCTCGAGGATCTCTTCACCTACCAGGACGGGATCTTCGTGACGTGGATGTGGAACACCCTGTTCTACGGCATCGTCGGCACGGCAGGCATGACGCTGATATCCGTCGCGTGCGGATACGGCCTGGCGATGTACAGCTTCCGGGGACGCGGTTTCCTGATGGGCTGCATCATCGGTTCCTTTCTGGTGCCCGGCGCGCTGCTCACCATTCCGTCCTTCCTGCTCTACACCGACCTGCGCATCATCGACACGCCGACCGCGATCATCGTCCCCAGCTTCTTCAACGCCTTCTCGGTCTACCTCGCCAAGGTGTACGCCGAGGGAGCCATTCCGCACGAGCTGCTGGAGGCGGCCCGCATCGACGGCGCGGGCGAGTACCGCATCTTCTTCCAGATCGGCGCCCGGCTGATGTCCACGGGTGCGGCCACCATTTTCCTGCTCGGATTCGTCGGGATGTGGAACTCCTTCTTCGGCCCCCTGGTCTTCTTGCGCAGCAGTGAGAAGTGGACCGTCATGCTCGGCCTCTACTCCTGGCTGAAGGTGAAGAGCGACCAGTCCGTCGACCTGACCGGCATGGTCGTGGTCGGCTCGATCATCTCGCTCATCCCGATGGTGGTGCTGATGGTCTCGATGCAGCGATTCTGGCGCACGGGGGTGAGTCTCGGCAGCCTGAAGTGACCGCGGACGCCCGCCGGCGGGCGTCCGCCCCCTCATCCCCGCATGCCCTCGTTCGCCTCACGAACGTCCGCGGCCTCAAAGCAGCTCGGCCTGGTGGTGGCGTTCAAGGAGTTCAAGCCCGCACCGCGGCTGCCGCATCACGTTCTCCCTACACGTACTCACATCCTTCACTTCAACGAAGAAGGTGCCTTCTGTGGATCAGACTGCTGCCGCCGCAGGCGGCCACGGCCGACGCTTCGGTGCGTTCGCCGCAGTGCTCCTGCTCGTCACCGGACTCCTCTTCGCGGCAGGCCGGTCAGCCGACGGGCAGGATCTCGGCACGTGCGACGTGACGTTCCAGTCGACCGTCAGCGATCAGGGGTTCGCCCACCCCGGCGTCGGCCTGACCGAGCCGGTCCTGGAGAACGCGCGCCGGCAGATCGCCGCGGGCGCTGAGCCGTGGACCTCCTCGTTCGAGGCCATGAAGCGGTCCTCCGCGGCCGGCGAGAACGTGAGCTCGTCCAATGCCGGGTCCGACCCGACCAAGCCTGCCTCCGACGCGTTCAACGCGAGCATGAAGGGGCGTTTCGTCTCCGACGGTCTGAAGGCCTACACGCAGGCGGTCATGTACGTGCTCACCGGGAAGGAGGTCCACCGCGCGAACGCCCTGGGCATCCTCCGCATCTGGGCGCAGATGGACCCCGCCAAGTACGAGTACACCACTGACTCGCACATATACACCGGCGTCCCGCTCTTCCGCATGGTCTCCGCCGCCGAGCTGCTGCGCTACACCAGCTGCGGCGAGGACGAGGCCTACCCGTGGACCGAGGCCGACACCCAGGCCCTCACCGAGAACCTCATCGTGCCGTCCATCGAGACGTTCATGTCCTCTCCGGACCATTTCATGAATCAGCACAACTACCCGCTGATGGGCTCCATGGCCGGGGCGATCTTCATGGACGACACCGCCCTGTACGAGGAGAAGGTCGAGTGGTTCACCGTGAACTCGACGGCCAAGGACGAGGGTTTCAACGGTTCCATCGCGCGGCTGCTCCGCTGGGTCGACACGAATGACAGGACCGGCGAGCCGATCGACGACCCGCACGTGCAGCATGTCGAGATGGGCCGCGATCAGGCGCACGGCGGCGGCGATCTCACGAACTTCGCGGTCCTGGCCCGCATGCTGCTCGCCCAGGACACCAAGGTGGACCCGGTCGACGGAACGGTCTCGACCGCCGAGGACGCGGTGGGGCCGTACGAGTTCCTGGACGACCGCATCCTGCATGCCGCCGACTACTTCTGGCAGTTCATGCTCGGCTACGACACCGAGTGGACGCCGGTTGGCTACGCGATCTCGCCGGACGGCACGATCCGCGACACCTACAACCACATCGCCGACGGCTACCGCGGCCGATACGCGACCGCGAGCTTCTGGGAGATCTATTACTACTACAAGTTCACGCTCGGCAAGGACGTCGAGGCGATGGCCCCCTACTTCGCCGAGGCCTACGCCAAACGCCCCGGCCCGCTGTACCACCGCGGCGGAACGGTGAGCAACCACTGGGACGGCGGTGACGGCGGCGGTGACGCGTGGCTGTTCGCGCCCGCCGAGGCGGCCGGGGAGTCGACCCCGCCGCTGGGCGACAACCCCAACATCTACGAGGTCGAGGACCGCTACACGCACCTGGCCGGGGACGTCGAGACCGGCGACGGCTACGTGCGCATGGCCGACGGCGCGAAGATCGCCTACCTCAGCGGCCAGGCCGGCCGCCCGCGGCTCGGCTTCCTCGTGCGCACCGAAGGCGACGCCGTGATCCACCTGCGCACCGCCAGAAACGGCCAAAGCCTGGAACGCGACTACCCCATGATCGTGCCGGACACCGGCGGCGAATGGCGCTATGTCACGGTCGACGGACCCATGGACGACATCCTGTTCATCGAGACCGAAGGTGCCACCGTCGACCTCGACCACATCAACATCAACGCCGAAGCCGAGCTCACCGGGCCGGTCTTCCCCGAGGACGCGGCCGACCGGATCGTCGGCTGGGCCGGCGCCGACGTCACCGTCGACCTCGCCGCGACCGCTGCAGAGGGCACGGCCTACACCGCGACCGGGCTCCCCGACGGCGCCGAACTCGGCCCGGATTCCGGCACCCTGACATGGACTCCGGCCGAGGCCGGCTCCTGGACGGTCACCGTCGCCGCCGACGACGGCACCAACGCCGCCGCCCGCCAGCTCACCCTGGCCGCCGCCGACGACCGCAAGGGCGCCTTGGCGCTCGCCGAGGACGGGCACGACCCCAAGGCCGTGTACGAGTCCGCGACCGAGGCCGCCTACACCGACGCCGACGACACCGCCGAGGATCTGCGCAAGCACGGTTCCGACGCCGAATACCTGGCAGCGCTGGCCGACCTCGTCGCGGCCGTCGACGGACTGCGCCTGCTCTCGCCGAGGACCGATCTGGACGGCAGCCTCGACTACCCGGGGCTCGTCGCCTCCTCCACCACCGGGGACCGTATCGAAAGCATGGTCGATGGCGACGAACAGACCGGCACCGTCTACCCCCAGGCCGTCAACTTGTCGCACACCTTCGACTTCGGCCCCGACTTCAGAGTCTCGGCCACGAAGTTCGGATTCCAGAGCAACATCTTCGCCGACCGCCTCGCCAACTCGACGGTGTTCGGCTCCAACGACGGCACCAACTGGACCCGGCTCACCCCGGGGGTCACGGAGTTCACCCAGGACTTCAACACCCTGGACGTCGCCGAGGACCTCCAGGACGACCAGTTCCGATACATCAAGGTCCAGATGCTCGAACCGCAGCCGGACGTCCTCTACGGGATCGTGCGGGGCCTGTTCGAGATGACCGAGTTCCACATCTACGGCGAACGCCACGAGATCGGCAACCTGATCGAGGCGACCTCGATCAGCTCCGACCAGGCCGTCGCGGGCAGGATCGCGATGGGCGACACCGTCGACGTCTCGGTCACCGCGGAGGAGCCGCTCGACTCACTCACCGTCGGCGTGATGGGCACATCGGCGGCGGCCACTTCGGACGACGGCGTCAACTGGAACGCTTCGGTCGCCCTCGACGACGTCGAGGCCGGCCCGGTCACCCTCACGGTCGACTACACCGGCTCCGACGGCAGGGCCGGACCGACCTTCTACGGCACCACCGACGGATCGAAGCTCTACATCGTGGACCACGCACGCTTCATCGACGTTGCCGGGCTGGCCACCGTCACCGCCTCCGACAAGCAGTGGCCGGGCGACGGACTGGGCGCCGACGAGGTCGGCTACCTGCTCTTCGACGGCGACCCCGACACATACGGCGACCTGAACACCGGACCGGGCGCGTACTACGACATCGACTTCGGCGCGGACGCGGCCATGCGGCCCGAGCTGGTTCTGATCCTGCCGCGGGCCAGCCACCCGCAGCGGGCCAACGGCACGGTCGTGCAGGGGTCGAACGACGGCCAGACCTGGACCGACCTCACCGAACCGCTCACCGGGGCCGTCGCGAACGGCTGGAGCTACCAGACGCCCTCGGGCGAGGACCACTACCGGTACCTGCGGATCTACAACGCCGCGAACTGGAACGGCAACCTCTCCGAGGTCGAGCTCTACGGCGACATCGTCGACGCGTAGGTCGACTCGAAGGTGCGCACGACCGACGAATCCGTTAGCGCTCACGGAGCGCTAACGGATTCCTGGCCCTCACCTGGGCAGTCACTCGCAAGGTCCGTTCCGCCAATGCACGTGATGGCTCCTGACCAAGGACAGAATCGTGGACATCACCAGACGACAGCTCGGCCGGGTCGCCGCGGTCGGCACCGGGTCCTTTCTGCTGCGGGGCCTGCTGCCACCAGGCACGGCGGCGGCAGCCACCCCTCCGGCTGGCACGTGGGGCGACCAGGGCGACGGCACCTACGTCAACCCCATCATCCCGGCCGACCTCAGCGACTGGGACTGCATCCGGGTCGGCGCCGACTACTACGGCATCACCAGCACGTTCGGGTACTCGCCCGGCATGGCCGTCCTGCACTCGAAGGACCTGGTCAACTGGCGGACGCTCGGCGGCGCGGTCGACGATGTCACCCGCATCGGACCAGAGCTGAACTGGGACCGGATGAACCGCTACGGCCGTGGCGTGTGGGCCGGGGCCATCCGCCACCACGCGGGGCGGTACTGGGTGTACTTCAACACGCCCGACGAAGGCTTCTTCATGACGTCGGCTCCGTCGCCGACCGGGCCGTGGGAGCCGTTGCACGCGCTGTGGCGGACCACCGGCTGGAACGACGTGTGCCCGTTCTGGGACGACGACGGCCAGGGCTACCTGGCCACCACGCACTACGCCGACGCCTACACGGTGCACCTGTTCAAGCTGTCCGAGGACGGGAAGTCGCTGGTGGGCCCGTCCACGGTCATCCACCAGTCGCGGGGCAGCGAGGCCAACAAGCTGTACAAGATCGACGGTATCTACTACCACCTCTTCAGCGAGGTGAAGTCCGAGGGCCGGGTGCTCATGATGAACCGCGGCTCCAGCCTCTACGGCCCGTTCGAGACCCGGCAGCTGCTGCACGTCAACGCCTCGGTGGACCGCGAGCCCAACCAGGGCGGGCTGGTGCAGGCTCCCAACGGCGCTTGGTTCTTTGTGACCCACCACGGCCACGGCGGCTGGGAGGGGCGCGTGCTGTCCCTGCTGCCGGTGACCTGGGTGGACGGCTGGCCGATCCTGGGCTCGGTGGGCGCGGACGGCATCGGCACCATGGTGTGGACGGGCCAGGTGCCCGCCGGCGGCACACCCGGTATGCCGGTCGACGCGCTGCCCCCCGTGGTGACCGGCGACTTGTTCACCGACACCCGCCTCAGGCCGCAGTGGGAGTGGCACCACCAGCCGCGCGCGGACCGGTGGTCGTTGACCGAACGCCCCGGCTACCTGTGGTTGAAGGCGTTCGCACCGCTGGCGGCCGACAACCTGACCAAGGCCGGGAACACGCTCACCCAGCGGGTGCTGCGCACGGCGGGCGGCGCGACGGTGACGGTCCGCCTCGAACTGGCCGGCCTCGGCGACGGCCAGCACGCCGGGCTGTGCCACTACGCGGCGACCTACGCCGGGCTGGGTGTCCGGCGCTCCGGGACGACCACCACGATCGCGCACAACGTCGGCGGCGGCCTGACCTACGGTCCGGCGATCACACAGAACGCCGTGTGGCTGCGAACCTCGTGGGACGTGAACGGGGTCAGCCGCTTCTCCTACAGCCTCGACGGAAACACGTTCACCGCGTTCGGTGACACCTGCCAGCTCACCTGGGGCGGTTACCGCGGTGACCGGGTCGGCATCTACACCTACAGCCCGAACGGCACCGGCCACGTCGACGTGGACTCGGTGCAGTACACCATCGCACCCACCAGGGCCCACACGTGCGTCAGCGTGCGCAGTGGCAAGGTCGCCGACGTCTCCGGTGCGTCGAACGCGGACGGCGCCGCCGTGATCCAGTGGCCCGACACCGGCAGACCTAACCAGCGCTGGGCCTTCCAGTCCACCGGGGACGGCTACCACACCATCACCTGCGTCGGCAGCGGCAAGGTGCTCGACGTGGCGGGGTCTTCGTCGGCGGGCGGCGCGCTGGTCGTGCAGGCGACCGCCGACGGCCGGGCGAGCCAGCAGTGGCAGTTGCGCCCGCAGACCGGTGGCGTGTTCCTCGTGGTCAACCGCAACAGTGGCAAGGTGCTCGACGTCGGCGGAGGCAGTACGGCCGACGGTGTCGCGCTGATCCAGTACCGCGACACCGGCGGCTCCCACCAGCGATGGACCTTCCACCGCGTCGCGGCGCACCTGTGACACGCTTGATCTATATCTACGAGCCGATGGGACGGCCTTCACGGGGTCACCTGGCGTGATCGAGAACGTGACCCGCTGCGCGAGTTGGCGGGATGTGAGTCGTGTCGATCACTGTGGCTTCTTGCCGTAGCCGTTGGAGGGCCTGCTGGTAGGCCGCGAGGTGCCCGAGGCGCCACGGGCTGCCCGGAACGATGTCCGGCTTGGTGTCGGTCTCGATGCGATGGACGAGGGTGTCGTGGTCGGCGTGGAGCACGAAGTGGCGGACGGGGATGCCGGCCTTCGTCAGGCCGAGTCGGATCTCCCGCCAGTACGGCTCCCGAAGCACGGTCTGGGCGATCACGAGTGTCCCCCCGGCGTGGTCGAGGATCTGCCGGGCGGTCTCCACGACCAGGCCACGCCACGGCGGGAGGTTCTGGAAGTCCCCCTCCGGCGCTCCCAGGACGTGCCCCAGCATCTCGCCGACCTTCTCCGCGTCGAAGAGCCTGGCGTCGGGGACGCGGGAGACGACTTCCTGTGCCGTGGTGGTCTTGCCCACGCCGAACGTGCCATTCGGCCAGAGGAACATCGCCCAACCGTACGCGACGACTGACAACCGATGTCCGTTGTCAGTCCGGGGACGCTGGCGTGCGCCGTGGCTTGGTGCCGTTCTTGTGGTGAGCTGGTCTCGCCGCCGCCCATCCACGCCGGGTGACGCGATGTCGCGCGATGGAGTCGCTCGGCTGGCGCGGGACCTGCGGCTGCGCTGCGCCATCAGCGCCGCGTCCGTCACGGTCACCGCCACCCCCAGCGGCAACGCGCACGAAAAATCCCCACGGGCATCCCGTGGGGAAATGGCTGGTGTCCGGAGGGGGACTTGAACTGCCAACCCCGACACCAGGGCGACCGGCGCCTGACCTGCGGTTTCTTCTGATGACAACGGATCAGGAGGCTCACGTTCTCTTGCCCTCTACGTGGATCGTTGTGCCTGGTCTCATCTGCTGTTGGCCACGCGTTGGCCACGATCGCGCAGGCGGGCTTCAGGAGTCGACAAGGAGGTGCTCACTGTCGCCAGCGTGGCGTTGAGGCGGATGATTCATTCATTCGTGCTGACGGCAGAGCGCCCAGCGGCGGACTCGCCGCACCCCGGTGATCATCCCGTCCTGAGACGGGCGAAATGCAAGCGATCAGGGGTCAATCACGATGAGCGGTGAGGCTGTCTTCGCGGTGGCGTAACTGTTGTCACTTTCCGTGAGCTGTGGATGCTCGGTGCCCCGACGCAAAGGGCCCGTTCTCAGGTGGCAGTCGGGTCGGTGAGGCCGTATCCGACCTCGGCGATCGCGGTCCGTACCGAGGGGTCATTCGGGTGGGTGCCGCTGATGGTGACGGTGCTTGCCGCGAGGTCGACGGCGACCTGGGTGACGCCGGGCACCTGGGAGACCTGCTCGGTGATGCTGGCCGCGCGGTGCCCGCAGCTCATTCCGGTGACGGTGTAGCGCTTCTCGACCATGGCTCCTTGGTGTGTGTCGGTGGGTGGGGTGCGGATGCCCCTGGTGGGGTGTTCAGGTTGGGGTGTGCCTGGCGCGTCGGCGGCGGGCGATGGTCCCCAGGAGGATGTCCAGGGTGAGGAAGGCGGCGAGGGGGATGCCGAGCAGGGGGACGAAGTAGCCGAGCGTCGCGATCGCCGCGGCGCAGGGCACCAGGACGTACGGCGGGACCTGGGCCCAGGCGCCTCGCGGGATGGGGCGGCCGAAGGCGGAGCCGCGGCCGCGTTGCCACCACATGCGGTAGCCCCACAGGAGGAGGAAGATCAGCGACAGGGCGAGCGCGGCCAGCACGATCTGGTTGGCGAGGCCGAACAGGACGCCGGTGTGGGCGTCGATGCCCCAGCCGGTGAGCTTGGCCAGCAGCGGGTAGTCGGCGAAGCGCAGGATGTCGGTCACCTCGCCGGTGACGGGGTCGACGGCGATGGCGTCCTGCTGGGTCGGCCAACTGCTCTGGACCTGCTGGACGACGTACGCCGAGGAGTTGTCGGCAGGCGGGACGACCTCCACGGGGTCCGACAGGCCCTGGGCGCGGGCGGTCGCCAGGACGGCGTCCAGGCTGACAGGGGAGGCGGACCCGGGGGCCGTGCCCGTCTCGGCGGACGAGCCGTGGCCCTCGTGGCCCTCGTGCCCGCCGCCGGGGACCGAGGCGGTGACCGTCGGGGTGGTCTGGCCAAGAGCCTCGCGCAGGTCGCCGATGTTCGCCCCGGCGTAGGTGGACCAGGTCAGGCCCGTCGCGGACAGGAAGAACAGCCCGGTCGCCGCCCAGATGCCCACCGAGCCGTGCAGGGCGAGGGAGCGCCGCCGTCCGCTGCTGCCGCGCAGCTTGCGCTGGGCGCGGCGGCGGCTGAGCCACAGCACCAGCCCGCCGCCGGCGATCACCCACAGCCAGCTGGCGGCCAGTTCGCTGTAGAGGCGGCCGGTTTCGCCCAGGTGGAGGTCGCGGTGGAGCTCGTCGATCCAGGTGCGCAGGGGCAGGGCCCCGGTCGAGCCGTACTGTTCCAGGGCGCCGCGCACCTCCCCGGTGTAGGGGTTCACGAAGACGGCCAGCGTGTGGTCCTCGTCCACGCCCGCCACGCCGGAGAGCAGCACCCGGGTGGTGGCGCTGGGTTCGGGGGACGGGCGGATGGCGCTGACCGTGCCGTCGGGGTGGGCCTCGCGGGCGGCGGCGACCTGCTGGCTGATCGGGAGTTCCGTGGCGCCGGCGGGGACTCGCAGCTCGTGGTCGTAGAGGATCTTCTCGGCCTGGAACGAGCCCGCGTAGAGCAGTCCGGTCGCCGCCGCCACCAGCAGGAAGGGGGCGACGAACGCGCCCGCGTAGAAGTGCAGCCGCAGCACGAGGGGGCGCAGCGCGCGAAGCGGTGACGGGGTCGCGGGTGCGGGAGCCGGGGCCTGTTGCCCGGCTTCGGTTTCGGGGGGTGGGGTTGCTGTGGAGGGCTCGGCGGGCATGGGGATGCTCCTGCGTCGTGGGGGGACGCACGGCCGGGGAAACCGTGACACTCACCAGTCGGCCCAGCGGCTGGGAAGGTTCCTGAAACGGGAATGTGACGTGGCTCACACCCTAGGGACTTTCCGTGTCGCCGCTCGCGGGTGATGCCCCTGACCGGGTCGTGATCGCGGCCCGGTCAGGGGGCTGGCGGTCTGTCAGGCGGCGGCGTCCGCCGGCGCCCGGCGTTCGGCGTCGTGCAGCGACTGGATCAGAAAGGCGCGGGCGCGGGCCACGCGTGAGCGGACCGTGCCGACGGGGCAGGCGCTGACGCGGGCCGCCTCCGCGTAGGGCAGCCCCAGCAGCTGGGTGAGGACGAACGCCTCGCGGCGCTCGTCGGGCAGTGCGGCCAGCAGCTCGCCGAGCGCGATGCCGTCCTCGAAGCCGGGCAGGCCCCGTGGCTGGGCGCGCTCGGCGGCGCGCTGCCAGTCGTCGGTGTGCGACAGGCGGGGCCGAGCCGCGGCGTGGCGGAGGCTGTCGATGACCGCGCGACGGGCGATGGACAGCAGCCAGCTGCGGGCGGAGGAGCGGCCTTCGAAGCGGTGCAGGCTGCGCAGCGCCCGAAGAAAGGTTTCCTGAGCCAGGTCGTCGGCGGCCTGCGGGTCCACGCCGAGGTAGGTGACGTAGCGGCGGACGTCGTGGTGGAGGGCAAGGATGAAGTGCTCGACGGCCTCGGGGTCGCCGTCTCCGGCGGCGAGCGCCCAGGCCGTTATCGCCTCCTCCATCGCGTCCGCGCGCGAGGCGGGAAGGGCGGAACTCATCACGTGATGTCCTTCTCGGGGTAATCCGGTTGATCCGGGTAATCCGGCATCCGGACCCGCACGAGATCCGTGGCGGGCCCGGTGAGGGAGTGCGGCCGCACGCACACGACGGCGCACGGCCTGCTGCCCGGGGCGGGGGGTGGCCAGGTGCCGTCGGCAACCGCGGCGGTGCCGGCCTGAAGTCAAGCGGCTGCCGTCAGACGACAGCGGCCCCGGCGGGCGGCCCCCGAGAAGTGATGGCGTGGACGAGGAGCCTGCGCGGCGCACGGTCCGAAGGGGTCCGGCGGGCGCGGAGGAGCGGCCGGGCAGGGGGCGCGGGCGGCGCGAGCGACAGCCTCAGCGGTGCGACGAGCCATCCCGCCAGGACTCGTAGGAGGCGGAAGGCGGCGCGCTCGCCGTGCGCGAGCCACAGGCCGCACAGCAGCGCGGCGAGCAGGTGGGCGGCCAGCACGCCGGAGGAGGACATGCCGCCCACGGCATGTCCCATGTGCGCGATGTGGCCCGCGGGACCGGTGGTGTCCAATCCGTCTGCCCCGCCCATACCCGCCATGTCGTGCATCGGCCCCATGGAGCCGTGCGGGGAGCCGGTTCCCGGCGAGCCGGACAGCAGGTACCACGCCCACTGCCGGGCCACGGAGGCATCGCCGGGCAGCGCCGGGCGTACCAGCGCCTGTGCCAGCGAGAAGAAAGAGTGGAGCACCGCCTGGGCGACGACCGCGACGGACGTGACCGCGAGCAGTCCGCGTTCCCGGGCGGCCAGGCACCATGCCGTACCGCCGGTCGCCGCGGCCCCGGCGGCCAGGGCCCACCAGGGCACCGGCACGTCGGACATCATCGTGTGGCCCAGGTCGGTGAGCAGCACGCAGACGACCGCGAACACCGCGGCCCGTACCGTGCGAGAGCACCACCCGGCAGTCATGGCGGCCTCATCCTCGCATCCGTGGGATCCCGCGTCACGATTTTTGTCGAGTCCGCGACAATTCCCGGGTCGCCTTCTCGCCCCCCACACTGCGCACCATGGTCTTCCCCGCCAGCCGATGGGAGGCCCGGAAGGTCCTGCGGTAGGCCCCCGGAGTCGTGCCCAACTGCTCGCGGAAGCGGGCGCGCAACGAGGCCGCGGAGCCGAAGCCGCTGAGCTCCGCGACATGGTCGATCGGGAGGTCGGTGGTCTCCAGCAGCTCGCGGGCGCGTTCGGTCCTCGCCCACAGCAGCCACCGCAGCGGCGTGGTGCCGGTCTGCGCGCGGAAACGGCGGTGCAGGTGGCGCACGCTCATCCCGGCCTGGCGGGCGATGACGGCGAGGGTGAGCGGCCGGTGGAGGTTGCGGTGGAGCCACTCCAGCGTGGACGGCAGCGCATCCCGCCGGGTGCCGTCGGCGGGACCTGGGTGGCGCGGGTACTGCGCCATGTCGCCGTCGCGCCGCAGGGGGACGACCAGGCCGCGCGCCACCTCGGCGGCGACCGCCGCGCCGTGGTCGCGGCTGATGATGTGCAGGCACAGGTCGAGCCCGGCGGCGACCCCCGCCGAGGTGAGGACCTGGCCGTTGTCCACGAACAGCACCGCGGGGTCCACCCGCACCTCGGGGTAGTCGCGGGCCAGACGCGCCGCCGCCTTCCAGTGTGTGGTGGAGGTGCTGCCGTCCAGCAGCCCCGCCTCCGCCAGCAGGAACGCCCCGGTGCAGATGGAGGCCACACGGGCGCCCCGCGCCGCGGCGGCGCGCAGCAGGTCGATCACCTCATCGTTCCGCTCCCGGGTCTGGGCGTCGTGGGCGACCCCGGGCACGATCAGCGTGTCGGCGTTCAGGGCGGCCCGGAGCGGGTCGGTCGGGATCAGCTCGAAGCAGGCGAGGCCCGCGGCCGTGGCGGTGACCGGGGCGTCGCCGCACACCCGGATGTCGTAGGGGCGCGAGCCGTCGGGGAGGCGGGCCATCGCGAACGCCTGGCAGGCCGCCGCGAGATCGAAGCCGACCGCGCCACGGGGCGCGAGGACAGCCACCGTGTTCATGTCCGGATCCTGCCGAAACTGGTCACTGCCGCCGCTGTCGGCGATCCCGGCGCCCTTGCCATGCTGACGCCGCCATCCCGAGTCGACAGCGATGAGGAGACACGATGGAGCGCAGGGACTTCCTTCGCCGGACAACGGCGGCGGGCGTGGGAGCGGTGGCGGCCGGGACGCTGGCCGGGACGGCGCAGGCCGACGGGCCGAGCGGCACGGCGGGCGAGGCGCCCGCGGCGGACGACGGGCCGTTCCGGGTGCACATCGTGGTGTTCGACGGCGCAGAGGAGCTGGACTTCGTCGCGCCCTACGAGGTGTTCTCCGGCGCCAAGTGGTTCACCAGCCGCACCGTGGAGGTCCGGTACGTCACCACGGGCAGACCCCGCCTGGTGCAAGGCCACTACGGCAGCCTGACCCGGGTGGACCACCGATGGCAGCCGGAGGCGGCCGACATCATCGTCGTCCCCGGCGGCGGCTACACCCACCGCGACGGCCCCGGCATCTGGGCCGAGATGGAGGCCGGCGTGCTGCCCCGGGCGCTGGCCGAGGCCTCGCGCCCGGGGCTGACGATCGCCTCGGTGTGCACCGGAGCGATCGTCCTCTCGGCGGCCGGGCTGACCCAGGGGCGCCCGTGCACCACCCACCACGGGGCCGCCGCCTACCTGGAGGAGCAGGGCGGGATCCTGAAGAACGCCCGCGTGGTCGACGACGGGGACCTCGTCACCGCCGGCGGCATCACCTCGGGACTGGAACTCGGCCTGTGGCTGGTACGCCGCGAGCTGGGCGCCGACGCCGCACTCGGCCTGGAGGACATGCTGGAGTACCAGGCGCGCGGCACCGTGTGGGTGGCCTAGCGCCGGCCTCTTGACGCAAGCGGGGCCGCCCGGGCACGGGGGGTTCGAGCGGCTGGCTTCCTCGCTCGGGACGCCCAGGACGCCGCCACCCGCCAGACTCATCAGCACGCCCATTCCCTCAGACACTCTCCGGAGTTCGGGGCCAGCGGCAATGCCCCGTTGCCCCGGCACACCTGCCGCGATGTCGAGGTCCACCTCGCGCACCGCCTCCATGGGGCCACGGACGCCGCGAGCTGGGGCATCCGCACCTCCTCCTCTCGGCTCGTTGCCTCTCGACAGGAGTCGGAGCCGGAAGGCATCCAGTTCCCGGCGGGGCGATCGCTCAACCGTCTCGTTTACGGACTGGTCACGCCGCTGGTCACGACCGAGTCCCCACAACAGAAACCCCGGCGCAGCTGGGTCTTCTGGTGGTGTCCGAGGGGGACTTGAACTCTCCCCTCGGACACTCGTTCCTTGTGGCGCTGACGTGTGAGGATCCGCAGAGCGAGCAGGCCTCGGATGTCGTGCTCCTTGCGCCTGTTGGCTGGGCTTCTATGGTGTTTGCGACCGCTGTTGTCCACGCGTTGTGCGTGGCCACGCTCGTCCCCGTCAGGAGCGATCCGGCATACCCCGCTGTCGCAAGGCGCGGTGCAGTAGGGCAATGAATCATTCTTGGCACCAGCGTCCCCGAAGTCATTCGCTAGCGTCTTTCCGCAGGTGGCGGATGTCGATGAGGTCGAGGCCGCCCAGCGACTCGCTGCGTTGGTCAGCCAGCTGAATCGGGCGGCGCGACGCCGCATCACCAAGGGCACGCCGCGCGTTGTGCAGGTCTTCGGCCCGGAAGGGGTTGGGTGCACCACCGTCGTGGCTTACTGGGCACGGCAGGTGGCACAGCGCTATCCGGGCGGGCAGGCGTACGTTGATGTGCGGGATCTTGCCCCCGAGGGAAGCAAGGACGACCGGGCTACGGTGCTGCGTCACATCCTGCGGCAGCTGGGGCGGGGTGAGGAGGGTATCCCGGCAACCTACGAGGGGAGGCTGCGTCTCTACCGAGCCGCCATACTGATCGCATCGTGCCACGGCCCTGCGGCGAGCGCTCGGAGCAGCCACGCGGCGTCCGGGGCGAGCCGTCGGTAGGAGCGCTCGACCGAGGCTCGGACGGGCTGCCCATCGGAATCGAAACGGACAGGAGCGGGCGCGCCGCCGCCTCGCTGGAGCCATTCCGTCAGCTCGGCAACGCTTCCGCGCGCCAGGTGGGGCAGACCCTCGCAGTCCTCCGCAAGGGCAGGGAACTGAGCTCGCACGGCCGCCTGGTCGCCCAGGAGACGGTCAAGCAGCAGTTCCATGTCCTTGACGCTCAGCCGGTCGATCTGGAGCGCCGGCACGTGCAAGTCGGGGAGCCTACGCGAGGCGACGACGATGACGAACGACCCGCCAGCCGAGGTGAAGAAGGGCTCGACCTGCGCGGCGGCGCTGGCGTGATCGAGAATGATCAACGTCCGCCGCCTGCTCACCTCGCGTCCAGCGATCCGTCTGGCCAGCCCTCCGAGGGACAGCCACCACGAGCGCCCCGCCTCGGTGCCCATCGAGCCCAAAACGGCTGCCAGCGCGAGCGTTATGGGATCCACCATCACGCAACCCCCCATGATTTGCGTCTCGACACGCACACCATCATCGACGAGAACGGCCGGACGCGCTGGCTATCAACGGCCGGCGGCTGCCAGCGGATTCGGGGGCGCGAGACAGGGCCGGCCAAGGTCAGGTGACGCTAATTACCGCCCCCTTCAGGCCGACGTTGGCGGCGGCGTCCGCTAACGCGGCGGCACCGCCGGGCTCATCATCGCCGCGCACGGGCTGGCCATCGCGGTCTCCAGCCCACTCGTCGGCCGTTGATTCGACCGCCTGGGGTGCCGGCGCCGCAGCCGTACGTCAACGCGCTGCTCCAGCGACTTCGTCGTCTGGGCCGAGAAGGTGAAGAAGGTGAAGTTGTTCTTCCCTCATACCCGGCAACGGTGCCTCGGTGGTGGCCGGGCCGCGACGGGGTGGGGCTCATCCCTCGGCTGTGCCCGCGTTCCCCGTGTCCTGGGAAACCAGCGGAACGAGATCGGCGAGGAGGGCGTCGGCGACGTGCTCCTCCATGACGGCCGTGCCATGGGCCCGCAGGGCCGGGGCCAGGTCGGGGTCCCAGGGGGCGTCGGTGACGCGGCCCGGGTCGGGGCCGGCGGAGTGACGGGCGCGGGCCTGGAGGTAGTCGGCGGTGGACATGCGCCAGGGGCGGGCGGGGGTCTTGGCCAGGACGTAGGCCGCGATACGCAGGCCCTCACCGTCGAAGTCGCCGTGGTAGAGCAAGGGAGCGCCCGCCTCGGCGAGGCGGCGCAGCAGGAGAACGGCCGCGCTGTTCGGCCAGCCGGCGACGCAGACCAGCGGTGGGCAGGCGGGGCCGAAACGGCGCAGGGCGAGGGCGAGGATGCTCGGGTTCTCGGTCACGTGGACTTCAGTGGTGGGCAGTCGCAGGCCGCCGGGATCGCGGAGGTGGGCGAGGGTGAGGTGGGTGGCGTGGCCCGCCTCGGCGTACGCGGTCAGGGAGGTGGCGACCGGGCCGGTGCCGGCCGGGCGCAGGCCCGCGGTCAGCACCGTCGTCGACAGGGCATCGTCCGCGACGCCCGCGCCGGCCCACAGCGCACGCCGTTCCGCCGCCGACTCCGGGAAGGCTACGCCGTACAGCGCGGCGAGCGCGCGCAGCACCACGGTCGTGAGGCGCCGCGCGTCGTCGAGCGCGTGCGGGTCGCCCAGCACGCTGGCGGCGAAGTGCGGCAGAGGTTCGCCCCCGGCTGGCAGCGCGGCGAGCGTACGCAGGGCGTCGTCGAGGAGGCCGCGGGTGGCAGGCACGGAACCGCCGGCCAGGCCGGCGCGCGGCAGCTCGTCTGCCCAGCCGGCAAGGGCGGGCTGGGCGGTGACGACTGGGTGGGTGCGTACCCACCGCCACAGCGCGGCCCGTTCGGCCCGCGCGGCCTCGCGCTCCGCGGCGTGATCCCCCACGGTGCCGATGATCGCGGTAACCGCTGCGCGGGTGTCCTGGTCGCACGCGTCGCGCACGGCGCTGTCGAGGCGGGCGAGGGAGACGGTGGGCCGAGGGCCCGGCAGGTGGTCCAGGCCGAGGAGATCGGCGAGGGCTTCCTGGCCGGCCTCGTCGAGGGGTTCGGTTCGCACCCGGCTGACGGGGCGGCCGGTGGACAGCCGCTGGTGCACCGCGCGCCACAGCGGGAGGAGTTCCGGGCGGTCGAGGGGGTGGTGGTGGGGGTGGGTCACGGAGGCGTGTCCGGCGAATCGTCGGTGACCTGAGCCGTCTGAGTTGTCGGGTCTGCCTGGTCGGTGTCGGCCGGGACGAGCGCCGCGCCGTCCCACACGAAGCGGGCGGTGGTGACCGCGTCGTCGTCACCATCCGTGATCAGCTGGTGGATGGCGATGCCGTGCAGCTCGCGGTAGGTGCACCACTCGTGGTCGGACGTGAGGAGCAGGTCGAGGTCGAGCGAACTGAGCAGGTCGAAGACCTGGCCGCGGTTGGTGGTGTCGACGCCGACGAAGACCTCGTCGAGGAGGATGAGCCGCGGTGCCTCCGGCACCGACTGGTAGTGCGCGGCCACGGCGGCGAACAGCGGCAGGTGCAGGGCGATGGCCTTCTCACCACCGGAGAGGGCACCGTGCAGCTTCTTCGTCAGCAGCTGCCAGCCCTGCCCGTTCGCCCGGTCCAGCTTGACGACGAACTGGTGCCAGGCGGTGTAGTCGAGGACCTGGGCGAGCTGCTCTTCCCAACTGGTCGCCCTCTGCTCCTGTTTGGCCTCCTCCACGCGGTCGCGGAAGAAACGGTGCAACGCCTCACGGTCGGCGTCGGTCATCCGCACGGGGTCCTTCAGCAGCAGGTCGCGAGCGGACCTCGTGCCGGCAGGCAGGGTCGGGTCGACCTGCCACACCAGGCGCACGGCGACGTTCGACGCCGTGCGGACCCGCTCCAGGCGAGCGTTCATCCCGTCCACCAGCTCGTTGGCCTGCCGGATGCGGGCCGCGAGGTGACGGCGGGTGTCGCCCGTGAGGGTGCGGTCGAACAGCTCGCGCTCCGCCGTCGTGATGTCGTCCCGGCTCCGGCCCCGCTCCTCCGCGAGAAGGGCGAGGAGCCGGGTGGCGCCGACCGTGACGCCGTCCACGGTGGCGGTCAGGATCCGTACGTGGTCGGTTTCGTCGACCGTCTCCAGGGTCAGGTCGGCTCGGTCGCTGAGCGCCTGCTCGGCCTGGTGGCGGGTCTCGTCGAGCCGGCCGAGCGCGTCCGCGATGTTCTTCGGGGCGTGCGGCACGGACGGCCACGCGGCGGCGACGGCTCGGGCGGTCTCCAGTGCGGCGGTGACGCCGGTGCTCCGCGGCGGTTCGCCCCCGGCGTCGGCCGCGAGGCCGAGGGTGGCGTGGCGGTGGAGGCGGTGGGCGGCGGCATCGCGGGCGGCGATGGCGGTGTCCCGTTCCTGGGCCGCCGCGTTGAGGCGGCCGCGCAGCTCACCGATCCGGTCCGCCAGCCCGCGTAGGGCCTTCTCCAGCCGGCGCGTCTCCTCCCGGGCATGCCGCTCGTCGCCGCGGTATGCCTCGATGCGGTCGAGGACCTCCCGGTACTCCGCGCCGACGGCCCGCTCGGTCTCCTCCAGGGAGGCGGCCAGCGAACGGGCCGTCGACTCCCGCTGGCGGGCGTCCTCGTCGGCGGCCGTGGCCCGTTCGCGCGAGCTGACGGCCCGACGGCGCGCGTCGTCGGCCACCCGGCGCGCACCGGCGAGCCGCAGGGCGGCGGCCAGCCAGTCCGCGGTCCGCTCCCGGAAGCCCTCGACCTCGGCGGCGAGCCGCGCCAGCGCCTCGCCGCCGGCGGGCAGGCCGTGCTCGGCCGCCGCCGCGTCCAGTCGTCGGCGGGCCGTCACGACCTCGGCCTCGCGCCGATCGAGCCGCCTCATCGCCTCGCGGACCGCGTCGTCGCGTGCGCCCACCTCGGCGTCGGCCTGGTCGAGGGCGCGGCGGGCCGCGGCGACCGGTTCGTGGTCGGGCAGCGAGCCGCGCTCCCGGTCAAGAGTGGCGCGGCGGGCGGCCAGCTCGGCGATCCGCTGTTCGCACTGGCGCACTGAGGCGTCGACCCCGTCGACGAGGGCCTTGAGCTCGGCGATGCGGCGCTCGCGGGCGCGTTCCCGTGCGAGGGCGCCGATGTGAGCGGACTCCGGTTTCGACCAGCTGCCGGTGGTTGCGGCCAGCCGCCAGGTGCCGTCCGCGCCGACGGCCGCCGGATGGGCGGGAGGCAGGGTCTCGCCGTAGGCGATGGCCGCCAGCAGGCGGGCGACGCGCTCGACCGGCACCGGTCCGTCCGGCTCGGGGCGGAGGGCGTCCGCAAGGCTGCCGCTGGGGGCGGGGGGCAGGGGGTCGGGTTCGGCGAAGGTGTCGTGGCCCGGGGCGAGGAGGCCGCCGTGCGGGCCGACCCAGGCGTCGAGGAGGCCGGCGGCCTCCAATGCTGCCTCGACGGCGGCCTGTTCCTCCGCCGGTACGTGGTCACGGAAAGCAACCAGCCGCCACAGCGGGGCACCGGGCAGCGTGGTGCGGTCGGCGGTGCGGGTCCGGGGCGGCTCCGGGGGCAGGTCCTTGGACCTCCGCAGCTCGTCCCGCTCCTTCGTGAGGCGGGCACGCTCGGCCGTCAGCTCGGCGAGGCGCTGGTCGGCGAGAGTCCGTGCCTCGGTGACCTCGCGGTCCACGACCCGCACGGCCGCCTCGACGAGGGCGGTGACCTCGGACTCGTAGGGAGCCCGGTCGGCGAGTTCGTCGACGGCGGCGGCGCCGAGGACGAGTTCTACGCAGCCACGCGCCCAGACTCGCAGCCGCTCCGCCTGCTCTGCGACGGCCGTCTCGTACTCCTCGGAGCGCCTAGTTCTCTGGCCGGTGGCGGCGGCGAGCTTCTCGCGGGCGTCCTCCAGCAGCGTCTCCGCCGACGCGCGGTCCCGTTCCGCCGTCCGATGGGCCTCCCACGCGGTACGCACCCGGGCGATGCTGTCGTTGCGGGCGTGGACCGCGCCGTTCGCCAGGTGACGGGCGCGCGGCTCATCGTCATCCGCCAGCGCCGCCGCGACTTCGTCGCAGACCGCGGCCATGCCGGCCCGCCGCGCGGCCTGCCGCGCCGCCGCCTCGGCGTCGTCGGACGCACCCTGCCGCTTCTCGGCCTCGCCGGCGACCTCCGCGGCTGTCCGCTCGTCCGCCGCCGCCTCCTCCACCGCCCGACCCGCCGCCCGACGACGGCCCTCCGCGTCACGCCGGGCGTCGCCAACCCGCCGGCGCAGCTCATCGAGTTGGCGGCCTTCGCGGTAGGCGTCGGACTCGGTGAGTGCCCTGATCCGCGCGGCCAGTTCCTCACCGGTCGCCTCGGTCTGGGCGAGCCGCTCCTCGGTCGCGGCGTTCTCCTCGGTCGCCTTCTGGTACGCCTCCTCCGTCTCGCGTGCCGCGCGGGTGCGGTTGTCCATGTCGGTGGTGGGCGGCGATCAGCGCGGTGGCGTCCGCGCGCAGCACCCGTCGGGCGTACGTCCGCTGGCGGGCGGCAAGGGTGTCGGCCGCCGCCACCTGGTCGTCGAGGCGGCGCAGTTCCTCACGCTGCCGGTCGAGGCGTTCGAAGCCGTCCGCCAGCTCCGCGAGCTCGCCCCGGTCCAGTGGCGGCAGCGCCTTCGACAGCAGCGTAGAGAGCAGGGAGGGGTCGAGGCGCTCGGAGAGCTTCGGGGTGCGCAGCTGGAGGAGGGCGGTAATCAGCGCGTCGTACCGCTGCTCGGTCAGCCCGGGGAAGAGGGCCTGCCGGACGGCCGCGCGGTAGTCGGCGGCGGCCGGGTAGACCTCGCCGCGCCCTGCCAGCGCCTCGGCGAGGGCGGCGCGGGTGAGCGGCCGCTTCGCCTCGTCCGCCAGCGGCAGGCCGCCGGGCACGCCGACGCGTCCTCGCAGCGTGAAGTAGTCCGCGCCCACCGAAGTGGTGCGGTTCGATGCTTGCAGCCGCGCGCCGATGGTGAACCAGTCCTGCTCCCCGTCCTCCTCTTCCCTGGAGTGATCCGCGGACCGTACCGCCGTGAACTCCAGCCACACATACCCCACCCGGGTGACGCCGCCGGCGCCCTCGCCCATGAGGTTCCAGTGCATGGTGCGTTCGCTGCCGCCGAAGGTCGACAGGCGGTTGGGCCGCAGGCTGGCATCGAAGAGGAACGGCAGCAGCAGTTCAAGAGCCTTCGACTTGCCGGTGCCGTTGGGCCCGCGGAGCAGCAGCCTGCCCTGGTGGAAGGTGAACACCTCGTCGTAGTAGCGCCACACGTTGAGCACCCCTGCGCGGGAGGGCAGCCAGCGGGTGGGGCTCGCGGGCCGGTCGCCGGTGACGCCTCGCCCGTGGAGCTGGGTCACGGTCATCCGGACGCCCTCCTTCGTGCGGGCTTTCGTACGAGCTGTCCGTGCGGACGTCCGTCGGCCGCGGTGGTGTGGGTGACCCGGTAACGGGCGGCGGCCGGGCGGGCCGTGACACGGCCACCGTCATGGCGTACCAGGCCGAAGCCGGAGAGCACGCTCAGGGCGTCCGCCGCGAGCCGGGCAGCGCCGTCCTCGGAGCGGTACGCCCTGCCCCACCCGGGAAACCGAACGAGAAGCGCGGCGACCTCGGCCGTGAGCTGCTCGGTCGTGGCGCCGACGGGTTCCTCGGCGGGGTCACCGTCGTCTGAGTCGCTCGCCTCACCGGTGAGCCGGTCGAGCAGCAGCAGCGCGGCGACCTTGGCGTGGCTGGCGTCGTCAGGGAAACGGCCGTCAGTGGCGAGACCGTCCGGGTCGACGAGCAGCCAGCCCTCGGCACGCTCCTCCAGGACGAACCCGGCCTGGTCGGCGGCCCGCCGCAGGATCTGCCGGCCGGTCGGGGAGGCGAGGTAGCCGAGCTGTGCCTCGGTCAGCTCCTCCCGGTAGAGCACCGGGTCGTCGAAGAGGCGACGCAGCACCGAGTGACGCAGCCACAGGTTGTGTTGCGTAGCGGACACCATCAGGTCCGGGCCATCCGTCCCGCCCTCTGCCGCCGCCCCATACCGCCGTTCGCGGGTCAGCCGGCCCAGCCGTTCCTCGAGATCCGCCGAGCCGCCGACCCGCTCCACCGACCCGTCCGACGCGTCCGCCTCGTCCGAAACGACGCGGGAGGGGCTGACCGGGGTCGCCAGCAGCCGCATCATCACCCCGGACTCCACCTGGTACAGCACCTTCGCCCCGGCCGACTCGGTGAACGACTCGGTCGACCCGTCGAGGGTGCGGAGCGCCCCGTACCCCTCCAGGAGCTTCAGCACATCGACGAAGGCCATCCGCTCGTCCCGCCGCGCGGTGTCGAACGCGGGCAGCGCCTCGTCGGTGGCGATCGCCCGCACCACCCGGTCGGCGAGGAGCCCGACGGTGGTCACCGGCACCGCCAGCAGCTCGGCACAGGTCACGCAGAACAGGACGTACCGGCGCCGGTCGAGTGGTGCCCGGCCGGCACGGGGCCGGCGGGCGGGACGGTCGCCGACCGCGTACGAACGAACCTTGAGCAGGCAGGCGTACCCCAGGCGCGGTTCGACCGCGAGGGTCCAGCCGAGGGTGTGATCGAACCAACGGCCCAACGGCTGGCGGCGGCGGACGACGAGGGCGAACGCCTCGGGATCCGCGCGCTCGGTGAGCAGCGGGCGCCCCAGCAGCAGCCGGATGCCGCGCGCCACCTCCTCCCGTTCGGCGACCACGAGTTGGTTGGCGAGGTTGCTCATCCGGCCGCCTCCCGTTGGGCGGCCGGGACCACCGCCGCGCCGGCGGCGCGGATCTCGATCACGTAGTCGGTTCCGGTGAAACGGCCTCGCGGGGTGTGGAGCACGGCCTGTGCCCCGTCAGCCGGCTCGGAGAGAACCACCTCGACACGGCCGTCGCCCGTGACGGCCCGGCGGCGGCCGGTGGCGTCGGCTCGGGCGGCGAGGGCGCGCCCGAGCAGGTCCAGCAGGCGCTCGAAGACGCTGTGGTCGAGCGTGCCGAAGGCGGACAGCCGCACCGGGGTCCGGGTGTCGAGCATGCACCAGGCCGCCTCGAGTTCGGCGCGTTCGGCTGCCGCCCGGCGGGCGCGCTCGGCCTTCACCGCCGCGACGTCCCGTACCCGTCCGGTCCGGGTGAACCGCTCGGTGCGTCCGCTGGCGCGCAGCAGCGCCGATACCGCCACCGGCGGTGCGTCCCGCCAGCTGTCGGAGGCGGGCACCAGCTCGGGGTCGGGGTGGGTGAGGTGGGCGTGGCGGGCCGGGGCCAGGCCGAACGCCGTCGCCCACAGACGGTGGGCGTCGCGTTCGCTCGGCGCGGCGGCGAACCAGCGGGCCAGCTCCCGGAAGTCCTGCGCGGTGCTGGAGGAGCGCCGACGCGACTCGGTGATCCGCTCCAGGACCCGCAGCAGGGTGACGATCGCGCGGCGCGCCACGTGGTGGAGCTGCTCCACCCGGGCGGGCGCGCCGTCGGCCGGGAGGAACCAGGCGCGCAGCCCCTCCCAGCGGGCCGTTCGCTGGGCCAGCCAGGCGGGCGCCGGGTCCCCGCCGGCCAGCGGCGGCAGCTCGGCCCCGACCAGGGCCCGCCGCCGCAGACTCTCCACTCCCCGTTCCTCGACGCGGGCCACGGCCCGGGCGACGGCGTGGGCCCGCTGGTCGAGGTTGGTGAGGAACTCCCGCAGGTAGGCAACGGTCGCGGCCTTCACCTCGTGGAAGGTGACCAGGTCGGTGCCGTCCGCGCGGAGCAGGCGCTGCAGTTCGCCGTTGAACTGTTTGGTGTTGGAGCGGAGGGCGTCGAGGTGGCTCTCCAGTTCCTGGAGAGTGGTGAACACCTGCCGGTCGGCGGAGCCGGGGTCGGCCAGCAGGGCGGCGAGGGCGGTGAGCCGGTCGCCGATGGCGTCGAGCACCGCCGTCTGCAGGGCGCCGGAGGAGGCCAGCACAGCCAGCGCGTGCTGTACCCCGGCGAAGGCGGCCTCGCCGCGGCGGGTCAGGGAATACTGCAGGTTCCGCCGTTCGTACTCCTCGGCGGTGCGGTAGTTCCCCGCGTGGTTCTGCACCACGTCGAGCAGCTGCCAGTCCCGCAGCTGGCCGAGGGCGGCTACCAGATCGTCGTCGGTGAGCGCGTCGAACCAGCCGACGCCGCGAAGCCGGTCACGCACCTCGTCCAGGCCCAGGGCGGTCACCAGCCGCTCGTTCGCCTCCCCGAACGCGTGCAGGATCGCCCCGTACAGCGGCGCGCGGTCCCCCGTGGTGAACCGGAACATGTCCGAGGGAACCCGCCCGACGCCACCGGTGCCGCTCACGTGGTCCTCTCCTCCCCGGGACCGTGGATACATCCCACGCCGAACCAGGCTACGAGACACCGCCGACACCTTTCAGGCGAACGCCCGACCCCACCGGCAGCGCACGACCGCACCGTGAGCCCGGCACCAGCGGTGGTCAGCAAGGCCGTTGAGGACTACAGGTCGGCCACCATCGGGTGCCGGCCGAACAGCGCGGCGGTGCACTTCGGCGTGGGCGGGAGCAGCCGTTTGGCCACCGCCGTACTTGCTGGTTGCACCCCGTGGCCGGGTGAACTCGGAGAGAGACATCGGCGGGCCGGATACTGGCGCGACGAGCCGCTCGGGCGGCTCACCAGGTCACCGCGCACCGCGCTGGTGTCCGGCGCCGATCGCTACGACTACGCCGGCTTCGACGACCGCGCCAGCCGGCTCGCGGCCGGTCTGCTGGATCTCGGGATCAGGCCGGACGAGCGCGTCGTCGTGCAACTGCCCAACGTCGCCGAGTTCGCCATCCTGTGCTTCGCCCTATTCCGCGTCGGCGCGCTTCCGGTGATGGCCCTGCCCGCGCACCGGGAGGAGGAGATCGGGTACCTCTGCGAGCTGGCCGAAGCCAGCACCTACGTGATCGCCGACCACGTCGCCAGCTACGACTACCGGCTCCTCGCCGAGACCGTGCGGCGCCGGGTGCCCACCGTGCGGAACGTCCTCGTTCTCGGCGATCCCGGCGCCTTCACGGCCCTCGCCGACGTCGACGCGGAACCTCGTCCGCTGCCCCCGGCAGCCCCCGACGACGTGGCGCTGTTCCTGCTGTCCGGCGGTATCACCGGCCTGCCCAAGCTGATCCCGCGCCCCCACAACGACTACGGCTACAACGCGCGGGCCAGCGCGGAGCTGTGCCGTTTCGGACCCGACACCCGTTACTTGGTCGCGCTGCCCGCGGCCCACAATTTTCCCTGGCCTGCCCGGGCATCCTCGGCACCCTCCACACCGGCGGAACCGTGGTCTTCGCCCGCAACCCCAGCCCGGACGAGATCTTCCCACTCATCGAACGCGAGCGGATCACCGCCACCGCCGCTGTCCCCACCATCGCGCAACTCTGGGCCCAGGCGCGCGGCTGGCTCGCCGAGGATCTCTCCAGCCTGCGGCTGCTCCAAGTGGGCGGGGCGAAACTCAGTCCGTCATCCGCCCGGGACCTCGTGGACGCGCTCGGCTGCCCGCTCCAGCAGGTCTTCGGCATGGCGGAGGGGCTGCTCAACTACACCGATCCCAGCGACCCGCCCGAGATCGTCGAACACACGCAACGAAAACCGCTGTCCCCGGCCGACGAGATCCACATCGTCGACGCCTCCGGGCACGACGTCGCCCCAGGCGAGACCGGGGAACTGCTGACGCGCGGCCCCAACACCCTCCGCGGTTACTATCGCGCGCCCGAGCACAATGTGAAAACGTTCAGGGCCTGCCCGGTGGCCATCTGATCGTCGAGGGACGGATCAAGGACGACATCAACCGCGGTGGCGACAAGGTCCCCGCCACCGAGGTGGACGACCACCTGCGCGCCCACCCTACGATCGCCGATGTCGCCCTCGTCGGCCTGCCCCACCCACTGCTGGGCGAGGCGACATGTGCATGCATCGTCCCCAGCGGCACGCCACCGACGCTCGCCGACCTCACGGCATTCCTGCACGACCGCGGCCTCGCCACCTTCAAACTGCCCGACCAGCTCCGCGTTGTCGACCACCTGCCGGTGACCGCGGTCGGAAAGGTCGACAAGAAGCGTCTCAGCGAGCAGGTGTGCGCTGATCCCACCGGTTGACGGTCTAGCGGATCGCGGCGAGGACGTGGCTGTTGCCGAACTGCCAGACCGGGCTGACGTGGGCGAAGCCCGCCTGCCGCAGGAGCGCGATGTGGCGGGACAGCGTCAAGTTGGCGTCACCCCCACCGTCGCCGCCGCCTGCACGCAGGCGGCGCTGCCGCTGCGCATCAGGTCTACCTGCTGGCGGGGCTGCTGCGCTGCGGGGTGTGCGAGCGGCTCATGGAGTCCTGCTGGACCCGCGGCAGGCCCACGTACCGCTGCCGCCACGGCCACACCAGCACCACCCCGCGCGGGGCAGGGGGGCAGGTGCGGATCTTGGAGTCGTCCTGCGGACGGTGCCGTCGCGTACCTCAGCCGTTCGAGGGCGAGTCTTCGCGTTGTCGCCACAGGGTGTACCGGGGTCCACGGCTCCCGGTAGGCCACGATCCCCAACGAGACCAGATCATTTTCCGTTGGCCACGCGTTGGCCACGAAGAGGGATCTGAGACCCCTCGAAGAGGGAGAAACTACAGGTCAAGCCTGGGTTGTTGGTGTCCGGAGGGGGACTTGAACTGCCACCCCGGACACCAAGGTGACAGGCTCCTGACCTGCGGTTTCTTCTGTCGGCAACAGATCACGGCGGTCACGGTTCTCCCGTCCTCTACCTGCGTGGTTGTGCCTGTCTCCGACTGCTGTGGGCCACGCGTTGGCCACGGCCGCGGAGGCGGGCGTCAGGAGTTGACAACGAGTGTCCTCCCTGTCACCAGGACGGCGGAGGCGGATGATTCATTCATTCACGGCTGCCGGCGTTGACGGGGAGCAGTCCCAAGGAGACCGGTAGCCTCCCGTCGTGGAGGGCGACCGCCACCAGGCGCCACCTCCTCAAACTCCATCCTGCGGTCGTGGAAGCCGCGATTCTCGACCGTCGCGCAGGCCGTCCTGCCGCGGGTTGAGACTGCGGAAGCAGCACTCGCCGGAGCCCGGGAGGTCCATCTGCTCGGGGCCGCGATGGTGCCACGGTTTGGCACCACAGAGGCGGAGGACAACCGCCACACCATCCCCCGACATCGGCGAGCAGGCTGGAGACGTCGAGGTTGCGATCCTCGGCCATCGCTAACGGGCTCTCCCGCAATTGGTCGTGAGGCGTGTTGGCCTGGCTCCTGAGACAAGGTACTCGTGTCTGCCCACTGGTGCCATCAACCCTCTCCTGGTCACGAGCCACCCGACACTCGAACAGCCGCGGATCGCGCCGGTCCCCAGGTGGGCGCGCCCATCGGAGCGAGGCACGGCGATCAACCTCAGTCAGTCGGACTGCTGCTAGTGCAAACGGTTGCGAAGTCGTTGACGCAGCCCCATTCGTTGTCATACGGTGCAATGCTAACGATTGCATGGGATACGAGGTTCGCGCGACTCCTCGTTGCGCTCCCGTCGGGCTCAGCGCTTCGGGCGCGCAATCAGGCGGGAACCTTCGAACTCAACTGAAGAGGATCAATCCGCCCTGAGCCCGCACGACGGGCTGTGGCGCCCTCGAGAGCTCGTCGAGTGTCGTTGCGGGGCGCTGGTCGACCCGGTCCGACTCGTTTCGCGAGGTACGGGGGCGAGCGGAGCGGCTTGGCACCACTCCGAGCAGCACCCAACCAGGAAGGACGCAACCATGGTTGACGGACGGGGCCTCTCGCCCGAGATCAACGACGTGATCGGCAGGATCAGGGAGATCGCGCCCCTGCTCGCCAGCAACAGCCTGCAAGGCGAAGTCGATCGCCGAATTCCCGATGAGTCCTTCGACGCACTCGTCAGGGCTGGTGCATTCCGAGTGTCAGTGCCGGGCCGCTTCGGTGGTTTTGCCGCCAACTCCCGCGCCTCGCTCGCGATCGCCCGCGAGATTGGTCGCGGCGACGGCGGCGCGAGCTGGGTCTTCGGCATCCTGAACTCCGGCGCTTGGGTCCTCAGCCTCATGCAGCTCCAGGCGCAGGAAGACGCCTGGTCGGCCGGACCTGACCAGCTCATCTCGATCGTGCTCACCGCGTCCTCCAAAGCAGCCAAGGAGGACGGCGGCTACCGGGTCACCGGCAAGTGGGCCTACGGCACCGGGTCGCGTCACTCCCACTGGTCCCTTCTCGGTGTGCCTCTCGAGGACGCGGACGGCAACGTCGTTGACAGCGGCCTCGCACTGATCCCGGCCTCGGACCTTTCCATCGAGGAGACCTGGTACGTCGCCGGCATGAGATCAACCGGAAGCAATACGCAGGTCGCGAACGACGTCTTCGTTCCCGACCACCGCATCCTCCCCCTGACCGCAGCCATCGAGGGCAAGTACCCCGGCAGCGGAGTGAATCCGGAGGTCTCCTACCGGCCGGCGTTCGTGCCTGCCCTTGCGCTCCAGCTCGTAGGGCCACACCTCGGCATGGGCCGCGCAGTCCTCGACATGGTCTCCCAGAAAGCGTCGTCGAAGGGGATCGCCTTCACCAGCTACGACCGACAGGCTGATGCCGTCGTCACCCAGCTCGCGATCGCGAAAGCCGCCCTTCTTCTGGAGACTGCCGAGATCTTTGCGGACCAGATCGCCGGCCGACTCTACGAGTCCGCCGAGCGCGAGGGCTATCCGAACTATGCAGAGCGCGTCAGAATGCGAGCTCACATTGGGTACGCCGTCGACAATGTCACGCAGGCCATCGACATCCTCGTGAGTGCCCACGGCTCTGCCGCGTTCGCAGACGCGAACCCGATCCAACGCTTCTGGCGCGACCAGGCCACCGCGGCACGACACGCCCACTCGTTGCCGTCCACCGGCTACGAGGCCTACGGCAAGGTGCTCGTCGGGCTCGAGGACGCCGCGCGGTCTTTCCTGCCGGTTCTCTGACGTTCTCATCCACTGGTGCCGCCCTGCCGCGACACGACGAACGATCCGGACCTTCCCAACGATCCGGACCTTCCCGTTGCTCCAATGTTCTCGTCTGGCGGCTCAGCCGGGCTTGCATCTTCCTTCATGGGTCGGCGGCAGTGGGGACTCAGCCCGGCGTGGGGCTTGCAGTAGAGAAGCGTCGGGCCGTAATCTTGCAATCGATTGCTACGCCAAGGAGTGAATGGATGATCGTCAAGCCCACCGTCGGATGGATCGGCGTCGGCCGCATGGGATATGAGCTGGCCAAGCGACTGTTGGACGCCGGTTACGACGTCGCCGTCTACAACCGCACGCGTGCGAAGGCTGAGTCGCTCATCGAGTATGGCGCGACGGTGGTCGACCGGCCGGTCGAGTTGGCTGGCCGCGACATCGTCTTCAGCATGGTGGCGGCGTCCAACGATCTGCGCCAGGTGATGCTCGAGGAGAACGGCCTCCTGACTGACCCGTCCAGCGCGCCTCGGATCGTCGCTGACGCCTCGACTGTCTCCGTTGAGATAAGCGAAGAGGTGAGGGCGGCCGCGGATGCGCGTGGTGTCGGCTTTCTCGCCACGCCGGTCTCTGGCAACCCGCGGGTCATCGCCGCTGGGAAGCTGACGGTGGTGGCCTCCGGTCCCCGCGCGGTGTTCGACGAGACACGCCCGCTTCTGGAGACGTGGGGCAGAGGCGTTACCTACGCGGGGGACGGAGAGGTCGCGCGAATCGTGAAGATCGCCCACAACGTGTTTCTCGGCGTTGTCTTCCAGTCGCTATCCGAGATCACCGTGCTTGCGGAGAAGGCGGGTGTCCGGCGGCAGGACTTCCTCGAGTTCGTGAACGACTCCGTCATGGGTTCGGTGTTCAGTCGCTACAAGACGCCAGCGCTTGTCAACCTCGATTTCACGCCCACGTTCACCAACGTCCTCCTCCAGAAGGACTTCGACCTCGGCCTGGATGCCGCCCACGAACTGGGCGTTGTCATGCCGGTCGCATCGGTCGTTCGCTACCTGGTCGCTCAGGAGGTAGGCAATAACAACGTCGACCAAGACTTCGCGTCGCTGATCCTGACGGTGGCGGAGGGCTCCGGCCTGTCGCTGCAGCCCGAGAACGCCGACGTGAGCGATGGACTCGAGGTGTCGTGATGGCTTCTCAGGAGCGATCCGCGCCCGAGCGCACATTCGAACGGCTCAGTCAGCGTCCTACCGACCGGCAGCCGCTAGGTGCACCGGGCCAGGCCGCAGTCGACTACGAGCACCGGGTCGACTTCGACCGCCTTCGGCGGTATCGCTTGGGGCGCGCCAAGGCAGCGCTGGAGCGGAGCGAATGCGGCGCGTTCCTTTTGTTCGACTTCTACAACATTCGGTACACGACGCAGACGTGGATCGGTGGGGCGCTCGGCGACAAGATGATCCGGTACGCGCTCTTGATTCGGGGACAGGACCCGATCCTTTGGGACTTCGGGTCAGCGGTGCGGCACCACAAGTTGTACTCGAACTGGGTGCCCGCCGAGAACTACCGGGCTGGGTTCTTGGGTTTCCGCGGAGCGGTTGACCCTGAAGGCGCCGGACTCATGCGGGACGCTGTCTCGGAGATCGTGTCGCTGCTGCGCGCAGCAGGTGTCGCAGACGCCCCGCTTGGTGTAGACATCGTCGAGCCGCCGTTCATGTTCGAGCTGCAGCGGCAGGGACTGGCCGTTGTGGACGCTCAGCAGCGGATGCTGGACGCCCGTGTCATCAAGAACCAGGACGAGATCACGCTGCTGAATCAAGCAGCCGCGATGGTCGATGGCGTATACCAGGGCATCGTCGACGCCCTCAGGCCCGGTGTTCGCGAGAACGAGATCGTGGCATTGGCGAGCAAGAAGCTTTATGAGTACGGCAGCGACCAGGTCGAAGCGGTCAACGCGATCTCCGGTGAGCGATGCAACCCGCACCCCCACAACTTCACCGACCGGATCATCCGTCCCGGCGACCAGGCGTTCTTCGACATCATCCACTCCTTCAACGGCTACCGAACGTGCTACTACAGAACGTTCGGAGTCGGCTGGGCGACGTCGAGTCAGCGAGACGCCTACTCTCAGGCCCGCGAATGGATGGATGTTGCTCTGGATGCGATCCGCCCGGGCGTCGGAACCGATGAGGTGGCGTCTGTACTTCCCAAGGCCGAGGAATTCGGGTTTGACAACGAACTCGCGGCGTTTGGACTGCAGTTCGCGCATGGACTCGGACTCGGCCTGCACGAGCGTCCGATCATCTCGCGACTGAACTCGATGCGCGACCCCGTCGAACTGCGGGCTGGCATGGTCTTTGCGATAGAGACCTACTGTCCTGCATCTGACGGAACATCAGCGGCGCGAATAGAGGAGGAGGTCGTCGTCACGGACTACGGCGTCGAAGTGCTCACGCGCTTCCCTGCCCAGGAACTGTTCGTCGCGAACCCGTATTGATAACCGCAGGACTGAGAGGCGTTGGGCTGAGTAGGTAAAAGATCATCCAACGTGCGACGCAGATCCCTGTCGCAGAGTATACTCAAGGAAGCTTTACATGCAATCGATTGCAAGGCCGAAGAGGAGAGTGACCCAGTGAGCGGTGCAGTGCAGGAAGAGCAGATCATGGATGCCTTTTTCGGCGCGCCAGGTCCTGATCTGGACATCGTGGCAAAGGCGCGAGCCCTTCAGCCACTGATCCGTGAGTTCGCACAGCAGGGCGAGGATGATCGACGTGTCGCCGAAGAGGTGATCACGGCAATGAAGGAAGCGGGACTGCTTCACATCTCGGTGCCGCGCCGCTGGAGCGGCTTTGGGGCCAACTTCCGCACCTTCATCGACACGGTCGCGGAGGTGGCGCGTGCGGACGGTGCCACCGGGTGGGTGTCGGCCCTGCTGAACTCCTCCACCTGGTTCGTGGCACTGTTCTCGGATCAGGCGCAGGAGGACGTCTTCGGCGCCAACCCGAGGGCGTGCGTCTCAGCAGTCCTGTCTCCTGGCGGACCGTTCGTCCAGGCCTCTTCCACCAAGAAGGTCGAACGCGTTGACGGGGGTATTCGGGTCACAGGCCAGTGGGGCTACTCCTCTGGGTCGCTGCACGCTGACTGGGCAATCGTTCCGGTCCGAACTGGCGAGGACGAGCACGGCCTGCCCGTGAACTCGCTCGTGCTGATCCCCAGCAGCGATCTGACGATCCAGGACACGTGGCACGTCGCGGGCATGCGGGCGACAGGCTCGAACACCGTGGTGGCTGAAGATGTCTTCATTCCGGATCACCGCATCGAGCTCATCGGCGATCTCGCCGCCGAGAAGTATGGCCGCGAGTGGGCAGAGGAGGACAACTATCATGCGTCCTTCGTGCCGGTGGCAGAGATCATTCTCAGTTCGGCGCAGATTGGGATGGCGCGTGCGGCGCTCGACTTGACCCGCGGCTTCGGTGCTGAGAAGCCAGTCACCTACACCGTCTTCAAGCACGCCAAGGAGTCGACTGTCCACCAGATCGAGCTCGCCAAGGCTCAGTCGGAGGTCGACCAGGCGCACCTTCTCGCGGCGCGAAGCTGCGCGGCGATCGATCGAGCGGCCAGGGACCGTAGGACCATGACGATCGAGGAGCGCGCCCGAACGCGGATGGACAACGGTCAGGCGGCCCGTCTCTGCCGCCGGGCAATCAATCGCTGTCTCAGCATCAATGGCGCCTTCAGCTTCGCTCTCGTGAACCCGCTGCAGCAGATCTGGCGCAACAGTGAGACGGCTAGCCGCCACGCCCTCGTGTTCCCTGAGATGGGCGCGGAGGTCTACGGCAAGGTACTTTTCGGCATCGAAGATCCCGTTCAGCCGTTCTAGTGTCGTTGGGTGCTCAGCCGGTGACCGGGTGAGCACCGAGTCCCATACAGGATCTTCTCGCCGGCAGAGCGTTTGCGGCTAGGGCTGTCCCCGAGTTCGCGGGCGTCGGCGAGATTCGAAACGCCTGAGCTCCACATTCCTACCGCGAGTCTCCAGCGGAGAGTCGCCGCCCCTGACGGCGGTCGTCCATCTGCGTCTTGCTCGAACTCAGGGCACCGCACCATCCGGCGCGGGGCCCTGAGTTGTCTGACCACGACCCCGCCGCACTACTGGGCGCGGGCCTTGCCTGCGGTGCGCATCGGGTGAACGCGAGCTGGAGCGAACCAGGGACAAACGGTTGCAAGGCTGGCCCGACACGATGCGCCGCGACGAAGCCATTGACCTGCACACCTGTGGAGCGTACGCTTCGCAAACGGTTGCACTCTTAGACGACGGTGAACAATGGTGGAGTCTCTTGCATCGCAGCAGTCCGACGCGCGAATCCTTCGCGCGCGCCGGGCTCGTGCCCGTGCGGACGGGGCACTACCCCTGACCCATCCCGCTGCATTGACCTCCTTCTCCAAGTCGACCGACGAAGGTCGTGTAGGTGAGCTCAGCGCATCAGAGGACGGGCGCGACGAGCCCCAGTCGCCCGGTACGCACACGTTCCCGGCCTCCGGGCGGGAGATGCCGGCGGGCGCACGCGTAGAGCGGCTCCATCTCGGCAGGAGACGCGGCATCATCGTCGGAGCGATGCCGTGTCGCGGGACGACGGTGATCACGAGCTCGCGGGTCCCAGGCAGGCACCGCACACGCACAGCGCGTCTCCAAGCCAGGTGTCATTGGGTCGGGCTATCCGACCATGCGGCGTTGGGCCCGCATCGACACGGGGAGCAGCGAATCGTGGCCCCGGTCGCGCGCATCGACATCGATCGGCCGAAGGCGGTCGCACTGCAGCGCCTGCTGAACCACAGCACCGAGGCATCAGGCACCTTCCCGGTGACCCGATCCTCGATCAGTCTCGACCTCCGTTCTATCCCAGGACCGAGGACGTGGGCACGCCACTCGGGGCCGCCTTTTTCGAGGAACCGTTCGAGCTGACCGGTTAGTTGCCAGACGACTAGAGAAAAGGAAATCGCAACAATGGACTACTCTATCCGGCCATTCTGTTTCGCTCACGCGGACATGCCGAGGGAATTCTTCGCCGGCGTCCCGATCCACAGCGGCGAGGGCATCTCAACCTCTCCGATGGTCTACGTCCTGGTTTCAGGTCAGGATTCTGATGGCACTCATCACTACCTTGTGGACGCTGGATTCCATGCCGAGAAGTGGATCCAGCGTTTCAACTTCTATCACTGGGAGTCGCCGGAGCAGGTCTTGGCGAAGGTTGGAGTCCACCCCTCGGAGATCGAAAAGGTGTTCCTGACTCACATGCACTTCGATCACGCCAATAATGTCGGTGCTTTCCCCAACGCTGACGTCTACGTGCAGCTCGACGAATACCACGGATGGCTTCAGGCACTGGCGCTTCCGGACTTGTACACGCCCCTAGGTGAGGAAAGCTGGATCACGTCTTCTTTCGAACGTGACGATGCCCGGGTTTTCGGCGAACTGGCCCGTGATCACCGTCTGAAGTTTTGCGGTGACAATGACGAGCTCGCCCCGGGAATTCGAGGTCATCTCTCCAAGGATGGACACACGTTCGGAACCCAGTGGATCTCGATTGATACTTCCAACGGGCCCTTCGTAGTCGCCGGCGATGCGGTCATGTGGTACTCCAACGTCGAGGAGATGTGGCCGAGTGGTTACACCAACGGAAACACCTACAACATGCTCATGACCTACGGTCAGATCTACGAGTACCTGAAGGGCGACGTCGATCGGATCGTCCCGGGCCACGACGCACTGTTGTTCGACCGGCACCCGAGTTGGACGGTCAACAACAACGAAGTTGCCGAGGTCCATGTGGCTGCTTGGGATCGGTCCCTTCGCCCCGATCCTGCGGAATAGCGACAACCACCAACCGATCGAAACGTCGAGCAGAATAGGCGGCTAGGGGCGGTGTGACCGGTCGCCCCCTAGCCACTTCTCGATGGTGATAGGAGCTTGTACGCATTGCCTCCCAATGGGGCGGAACTGATTCGTATACGACAGAGGATTCGGGCCGATCTCCGATCTGGGTGGCCCCTCGCCAGCAACCTCACGCTGCCGTCCTTGAAATAGGTGCGCGGCCGCAGCCCCGACTTGCCGGACTGCACCCGGCGGTCAAGGTCCCGGGGATTGCCTCAGGGGACGACATGCCCCGTCGGACCGACAACAGACGACTCTCGGCGTCATTTCCGGTCCTGGGCTCCCGGCCGGAGGTGCAGGTGCTTTGACCAAGCACCCGGCGCACCGCTTCCCTCTAGCCCACGCGGCCAGAGCGCTCTGACGGTGTCTGAATGACGCGCGTTTCCGCACACCATTCGCGGGAAATGCCGTTCCGGATCTGCCCCGTGCCAACCCTCTATGTCAGCCCTTGATTGCGGCCGACGGGCAGCCACTCGGCATCGTTCCACAAGCACTCAGGGCCCCGCTCCACGTGGAGCGGGGCCCTGGGGCAAACGCTGCAGAATTGCGTCTCTCAGATGGCGGCGATCGCGTCGATCTCGACGGTGGAGTCGTTGAACAGCGAGTGGACGCCGATAACGGTGCTGGCTGGAACGTTGTCGGTGTCGATGATTTCGTCGCGGACGCGCCGGTAGGTCTGCAACTTCTCCTGATCGAGCTTGGTGATGTAGACGTTGACCCGGGCGAGATCCGAGAACGTAGCCCCTCCGTCCTTGAGGGCGCGCTCCACTTCACGCAGGGTCAGTTCGACGGCGCGAGCGAAGTCGTCGGGAACCGAGCCGTCCTTCTCGAAGCCGACGGCACCCGACACGAACAGGAGGTCACCAGCGGAGACCTTGACGCTGTCGGAGATGCCAGGGATGACGGGGGCGGGGTTGCGGCTGATGCGGTCGTTGCTCATGAATATCTCCTTGTAGGTGTTGAGCGATGTTGTCGCGCGGCGCTACTGCTCACGAGTAGGGGAGCCGGGCTCGTCAGGGTTTCGGCCTGGGCTCAGGGAATTACCCCTTCCAGACGCTCTTGAGGTTGCAGAACTCGCGGATGCCTTCTGCGGACAGCTCGCGACCGACCCCGGAGTCCTTGACGCCACCGAAGGGAAGTTCGGGGTAGGAGATGCTCATCCCGTTCACGAACACGGCACCGGCCTGGATGCCTTCGATGCATCGGCGCTCTTCGTCGGGCTCGTTCGTCCAGACTGCAGAGCTCAGTCCGAAGGTGGTGTCGTTTGCGATGCGCAGCGCGTCGTCCACGTCCGTGGCTCGGTAGAGGGTGGCGACGGGGCCGAACGCCTCCTCGGCGTAGAGCCTCATGGCCGGCGTGACGCCTGCGACTACGGTCGGCGGGTAGTACCAACCGCCGTCAGGCCCGCACTGTCCGACATAGGCCTTCGCCCCCTTGTGGACGGCGTCGTCAACGAGCTCGTGGAGCTCGCCGAGGCCGCCGCGGGTCGCGACCGGGCCGACGTCGGTCATGGGGTCGGTGGGATCACCGACCTTGAGGGAGGTGATCGCGGTGATGAAGCGGTCGGCGAACTCGTCGTAGATGTCGTTGTGAACGATGAAGCGCTTGGCGTTGATGCACGCCTGACCGTTGTTGGTGGTCCTGGCGGTAACCGCAGTCTTTACAGCAGCGTCGAGGTCAGCGCTGGGCAGCACGATGAAGGGGTCGGATCCGCCCAGTTCGAGAACGACGTGCTTGACCTCGGAGCCGGCGATCGACGCGACGGATCGTCCGGCGGGCTCGGAGCCGGTGAGTGTGACTGCGACGACGCGCGGGTCTCGGATCACTGCCTCGACATCGCGGGCAGAGATGAGCAGTGAGTGGAAGGCTCCTCGGGGAAACCCGGCACGTTCGAAGAGTGAATCCAGGTAGAGGGCTGCCTGGGGGACGTTGGAGGCGTGCTTCAGGAGCGCTGTGTTGCCTGCCATGAGGGCTGGCGCGGCGAACCGGATGACCTGCCAGATCGGGTAATTCCAGGGCATGACCGCCAATACCGCGCCGATGGGTTGATACCGGACGTACGCCTGGCTAGCTCCGACGGCGGACGGGTCGTCAAGGGCGCGTCCCGTGAGCATCGTTTCGGCGTTGTCGGCGTAGAAGCGCATCGCCTTGGCGGACTTGAGCACCTCGGCGCGTGCCTGAACGAGCGTCTTGCCCATCTCGCCAGTGATGGCCGCTGCGACTTCGTCTGCGTCGGCCTCCATGAGGTCAGCGGCTGCACGCATCCACTGGCCCCTGGTGGCGAAGTTTGTGCCGGCGAGTACATAGAAGGCGCTGTGTGCGGCTGCGATCCGCTCCTCGACCTCCTCCGCTGTGTGGGGTTCGAACTCGCGCTCGACTTGGCCGGTAGCGGGGTTGACGCTTTGGATACTCATGAACTTCCCCTCGGCGAAGGATTACGTGGTCGTCGGGCGACATTGCCGTCGGCGAAGACGTCTGGGTGGCACGCGAGTTGCTGACGCGTGCGTCGGATGTGGCTCGCAAGGATTCGCTCGGCCTCTTCCATCTCGTCGTCCTTGAGTGAGGCGAGCATGAGGTGGTGCTCCTCGTTGGCGACTCGTCGCAGGTCGGTGTTCCACCGCGAGACATATGCTCGGCGGTAGGGGGCGGTGGTGTTCCAGAGCTTCTGGACAAGTTCGCCGAGCTGCGCAGTCTCCGCGCCGGCGTAGGTAACCCAGTGGAACTCGCGGTCGAGCGCGAGGAAGGTGGCGACGTCCTCGCCCGCGATGCTGATGCGATGGGCAAGATCGTCGAGAAGTTCCAGATCAGCACTCCGAAGCGTTGGAGCGCTGATACCGAGTAGGAGGGGCTCGAGCCGCTCGCGTATCTGGTAGATCTCCTCACATTCGGCGAGAGTGAATTGCGAGATCCAGGCGCCGGTGTTGGCGATCACGGTCACCAGGCCCTCGTACTCGAGTTGGCGAAGAGCCTCGCGCACCGGTACCCGACTGGCCCCGAACCGCTCGGCTAGGTCCTCCTGGCGAATCCGAGTCCCCGGCACGAACTCCCCGCTGATGATTCCGTGGCGGATCAGCTGCGCGATTCGGGAGCCGGCGTCCCCGAGGCGGGTGCGGGCGGCGATGGAGGTGCCCTGCGTAGAGGCGACAGTCATCGTGAGTCGTTGACCGGGTGCCAGAGGCGAGAGCGGGTGATGGATTCGTACGCCTTGCCGTTCGGGTAGCTGACGAGCTCGAACTGCATGCCCCACGGTGCGCGGAAGTAGACCCAGCGCTGTCCGAGCGACGCGTCCTTGCTCGCGACGGGCTCTCCCAGCACTTCGACCCCGCGAGATCGCAGGTAGCCGACAGCTTGGTCGATGTCGTCGACATAGAGGGCCAGGTGATGGCCGCCGATATCGCTGTTACGCGGGTGAGGAGCTTGACCGTCGGCCGCGTCGTAGGTGAAGACCTCGAGGTTGCCGCCGTTACCGAGTCGGTAGAACCGGATCTCCTTGATGGTGGTGCGAGGGTGAACCCCGAGGTGTTCGGTCATCCAGTTGTCGTCGGCGCTCTTGCCTGGCAGCGAGTAGATCGGAAGAGCGCCGAGCACGTCGACGAGGAAGTCTTCAGCCTGTTGCATGTCGGGAACCGTGATGCCCACGTGGTCCACGCCTCGAAGGCCCGTCAGGGCAGTGCGCGCGGGGTCGGGGCCGTCGCTTTGGATGCAGTCGGACACGAAACCGACCATAGCTGACGCGGCGGCGGTACTGCAATCCATTGCATCGGATCCAGTCTGGGCATACGGTGTGTCTTCACCGCCGTGGGTTGACGGCGCTTGAGAGAGGGATGGCGATGCCGAAGCGGCGCAGGTTGCAGACGGGCGTGGACTGGCTCCAGTTGGAGTCGACAGCAGCGGATTGGCCGACGACCGCCCGTGAGATCCGGCGCGCGGACGGCTCGCCGAGGAGATCAGGCGTATCTTCCACGACTCGGGCGGCACCTACGGCTCCCTGAAGATCTGGATCATGCTCGTGCGGCAGGGGTGGCGGGTGTCGGTGAACAGCGTGGCGAAGATCATGGCCGAGTTCGGCCTGGCTGGCAGGATGATCCGCCGGCGCCGGGGGCTGACCAGGCTCGGCAAGCGGGTTGTGGCCCCGGACTTCGTGCGCCGCGACTTCACCGCCGACGCACCCGATCAGGTGTGGTGCGGCGACATGACCGAGATCGAGACCGGCGAGGGCAAGCTCTGCCTCGCCACCGTGATTGATCTGCTCTCCCGCCGTCTGCTCGGCTACGCCATGGGTGAGCGACGCGACGCCGCCCTGGTCGTCGCCGCTCTCCACATGGCCGGCGCCACCCGCGGCGGCGAGGTCAGGTGCGTGATCTTCCACAGCGATCGCGGCAGCGAGTACACCTTGCGCCGCTTGCGCCTCGCCTGCCGACGCCTGGGTGTGACCCAGTCCATGGGCCGCGTTTGGTTCGTGTTTCGACAACGCCGTCAGCGAGGCGTTCTACAGCGTGCTGAAGGTCGAGCACGTCCACCGGTGCACCTTCACCACCCGCACCGAGCCCGACTGAAGATCGCCACCTGGATCACCGGCTTCTACAACGCACGTCGACTACACAGCGTGTGCGGATACCGGAGCCCGATCGACCACGAACACGACCACCAAGCCAACTCCGCCCTGGAGCTGGCCGCATAGAAGATCTCCACGGTTCGAGGGGGTTGACAGTCGGGGCCGTCGCTTTGGATGCAGACCGACACGAAACCTACCATAGGTGACGCGGTTCGGCGCTACTGCAATCCATTGCATTGGATCCAGTCCGGGCATAAGGTGTGTCTTCACCGCCGTGGGTTGACGGCGCTTGAGAGAGGGATGGCGATGCCGAAGCGGCGCAAGTTGCAGACGGGCGTGGACTGGATCCAGCTGGAGTCGACAGCAGCGGATTGGAAGACTGCCGATGCCGACCTCCTGACGAACATCCTGGGCCAGCTGCACCTCATCCGGGCGTTCGAGGAGACGGTTCTCGACCTTGCTGGCGAGGGCCTGGTCCACGGGCCTGCTCATTCCAGTGTCGGCCAGGAGGGCGGCGCGGTCGGATCGATCGTCGGGCTGCGAAGCAGCGACGCCGTCAACGGGTCCCATCGAGGTCACCACCAGTTTCTTGCCAAGGCCATCGAGCACGTCACCGGCGGCAAGCTGAATCTCGAGTCCCTGATCGACGAGTCGCTCGAAGCGCTGCTGAAGAGGACGCTCGCCGAGATCCTCGGTCTGGCCCAGGGGTTCTCGGGTGGCCGGGGCGGCTCGATGCATCTTCAACGGCTGGAGGCCGGTGCTCTCGGCACCAACGCAATCGTCGGCGGAGGCGCCCCCATCGCCGCGGGTAATGCGTGGGCGCAGAAGCATGCTGGGACCGACGACGTGTCCATCAACTACTTCGGTGACGGAGCCAGCCAGATCGGGTCCGTCCTGGAGTCCATGAATCTGGCTGCGGCCTGGAAGCTCCCAGTCGCCTACTTCATCGAGAACAATCTGTACGCGGTCTCGACTCACGCTGCCGAGGTCACGGCCGACCCCAGGTTCTCCGTTCGTGGTCAGGGCTTCGCCATCCCTTCTTGGCGGGTTGACGGCATGGATCCGCTCGCGGTCCATCTCGCGATGTCCGAAGCAGTAGAACGTATGCGCAGCGGCGAAGGACCGGCGATCGTCGAAGCCGAGGTCTATCGCTTTTTCCACCAGAACGGTCCCTACCCAGGGTCGGCTTTCGGCTACCGGTCCAAGGAGGAAGAGGGGCAGTGGCGGGCCCGGGACCCACTGGAGCGAACCGCTACCGAGCTCCTCAAGCTCGGAATCGTCGATGAAGCTCTCGTCGAAGGCGTCCGCGACCAGAGCAAGACGGTCATGGCGGCCATCGCTGATGTGATGGTCGAAGCAGACCCTGAGCGAGAGGGTCGGCGGCGCATCCGCCCCGAGCTGTGGCCCGACCCCGCCGCCGTCGACAATGGAATCCGCAGCGACGGCACCGAACTCGACGTGCTCACCGTTGTTGAGCCGGCCAACCACGACGGTGCTTGGCGCGATGCCACGTTCATCGAGGCGGTCGCGTCGACCATGGACCGACGAATGGAGCAGGACGAGCGCATCGTCGTCCTCGGTGAGGACGTCCACCGCCTCAACGGTGGGACGAACGGTGCCACCAAGGGGCTGTTCAAGAAGTACGGCGCAGATCGCGTGATTGGCACTCCGATCAGTGAGAACGGATTCTTCGGACTCGCAGGCGGGGTCGCGCTCGACGGACGTTTCCGTCCGGTCGTGGAGTTCATGTATCCCGACTTCATGTGGGTCGCGGCTGACCAGGTGTTCAACCAGGTCGGCAAGGCGCGCCATATGTTCGGCGACAACAACACTGTGCCGCTGGTTCTCAGAACCAAGGTCTCGATGGGTTCGGGGTACGGCTCTCAGCACCTCATGGACCCGGCCGGAATCTTCGCAACTCAGGCTGGCTGGCGCATTGTCGCGCCATCAAACGCGGCCGACTATGTGGGTCTCATGAATGCCGCGCTGGCACTCGACGACCCCGTCCTGGTGATCGAACACGTTGACCTCTACGGCACGAAGGATCGCATCCCTGACGGTGATCTCGACTACGTCATCCTGCCTGGGAGCGCAGCCGTCCGCCGCGACGGTAGTGACGTCACCGTGTTGACTTACCTGTCGATGGTCGGCCACTCGCTGGAAGCCGTCGAGCAGACCGGCATTGACGCCGAAGTAGTCGACCTGCGTTGGCTCGACCGCGCTTCCCTGGATTGGGACACGATCGGCGAGAGCATCAAGAAGACCAACAACGTCCTGATTGTTGAGCAGGGCTCGCGCGGGCCCTCCTACGGGGGATGGCTCGCGGACGAAATCCAGCGTCGCTATTTCGACTGGTTGGACCAGCCTGTGCAGCGGGTGACCGGGCGCGAGGCGAGCCCGAGTATCTCGAAGGTCCTGGAGCGCGCAGCTATCGCGCGGACCGAGGAGGTCGTCAAGGGCCTTGAGCTCGTTCGAGTCGGGTTCGGAGGTCAGTCGTGAGCATCGTCCGAATGCCAGAGGTCGCAACAGGTACCGGATCCGCGGCCATCCAGACCTGGCTGGTTGCTGCTGGCGATTCGGTGAGCGCCGGTCAGGTGATCGTCGAGCTTGAGACCGAGAAGGCGGTCGTCGACTACGAGGTCGAGCTTGATGGCATCTTCGCTGGGACTCTGCTTGCGGAGGGCGAGTCTGCCGACGTGGGCACACCGATCGCCGTCATCGCTGTCGAAGGGCAGAGCGTCGAGGATGCGATGCAGGAAGCACGCGCCGAAAGTTGCGCTGCCAACGCGGCTGAAAGCGGTGCCTCGGCCGTGCAGGCCGAGCCAGAAGAAGTGCAGTCGGAGACTGAGCGGCGGGCTGAGCCAGTGGAGCAGCATGCGCCCACGCCTGGGGCGACATCCGCTCCCGTTGGATCCCGGAGTTCACAGGACGACGGTGCTGACCGCAGCCGTGGTGGACGCCAATTCATGAGTCCTCTCGTTCGCCGGCTGGCTCGCGAGCAAGGCATCGACCTGACCGGGATCGTCGGTTCGGGTCCGAACGGTCGAATCGTTCGCCGCGATCTGGAGCAGCACTCGGCTCCGAGCGCCGCGACCGCTGCGGAAGCCGACGGGGCAGCAGCTCTACCGGCCCAACCCGCCGGCACCCCCAGCCGGGACGTCGCCGACGCCCGAACTGGTTCGACCTTCATCGAGATCCCCCACACTGGGATGCGCCAAGCCATCGCTCGACGTCTCGCTGAGAGTAAGGCGACGGTTCCGCACTTCTACCTCACTGCCAACTGTCGCGTCGACGACCTGCTGACGCTCCGGTCCCAGTTGAACTCAGCCGCCTCGGCAAAGATCTCGGTCAATGACCTGGTGGTGAAGGCCGCTGCGTGGGCTCTCGAGGACGTCCCCGGGGCCAACGCCACGTGGACTGACGAGGCCGTTCGGCGCTACGAGCACGCCGACATCTCGGTGGCTGTCGCGCTGCCGACCGGGCTTGTCACTCCAGTCCTACGGGGGGTCGAGCAGATGTCGGTGAGCGAAGTGAGCGCCGGAATCCGGGATCTCGCCGGGCGAGCACGCGAAGGCCGGCTCAAGCAGCACGAGATCGAGGGTGGAGCGTTCAGTGTGTCGAACCTCGGCATGTATGGCGTCGGTGAGTTCGCAGCCATCATCAACCCGCCGCAGGCCGGAATCCTGGCCGTCGGCGCCGCGACCCGACAGCCCGCGGTATCTGAGGACGGGGAGATCCAGGTCGCGACCGTGATGAGGGTGACACTCTCAGTTGACCACAGGGTCATTGATGGGGCGATCGCAGCCGAGTGGCTGGCGGCCTTCACGAAGCGGATCGAGAACCCGCTCAGCATCCTCATCTGACCAGGTCGACGAGGCCCGGCGACCACATCTGAGGCGCCGGGCTCTCGGCGCGCCCAAGGCGACCTCCTGGACCACAACCGTTCGCATTCACCTATGATGAGTCACAGATGGCCGCCTTCAGTGCGGATCGGTTGCATTCCGCCGAGCTTGGGAGTTCGGCAAGTGGATTGGGAGCGTCGCTCGTATGGATATGACGGACAATGCGGCACGTTTTGATCCTGCTCGGCGCGCAACGATCGAGGACGTTGCCAAGCTCGCCAAGGTTCACAAAGGCACCGTCTCTCGGGCTCTTGACGAGCGTAAGCGGCACCAGGTCGCTCGAGAGACCATCGAACGGGTCGAGCGAGCCGCTCGGCAGGTTGGTTACGTGCCGAACGCACTCGCTCGGGGACTCCGCACCCGCAACTCGATGACCATCGGAGTTGTTCTCCCGGACATCACGAACCCGTTCTTCCCGCCGTTGGTACGAGGAATCGAACGGTTCGTGATCCCTCGCGGTTACACGTCGCTGCTGGTCAACACTGATGGTGATCAGGCCACGGAGCGCACGGCATTGATGTCGCTCATCGACCGTCGGGTCGACGGCCTCATCGTGGCGTCCGGTCAACGGGACGAGTCTGCTCTCTCGGAGCTGTATGCCGCAGGGGTGAAGGTGGTCTTGCTGAACCGCGACGCTGGCGACGTCGCCTATCCGCTCGTGAGCGGCGATGATGCCAGCGGAGTCTCCGCAGCTGTCGAGCACCTCGTCGAGCTCGGCCACCGGGACATCCTTCACCTGGCAGGCCCACCGAACCTGTCGACGAGCTCGAAACGCGCACTGGCATTCACCGCGACGTGCGTGCGTCACTCCCAGGTCCGGGGAAAAGTCGTCGAAGCCGAGTCGCTGACCACCGGGGCTGGCGAGAGCGCGATGAATCACGCCCTGGAGTCCGGGGAAAGCCCCACGGCTGTGGTGGCAGGCAACGACTTGATCGCGCTCGGAGCGCTACGAGCGCTGCGTGCCCACGACCTGCGGTGCCCAGATGACATTTCGGTCGTGGGTTTCAACGACATGCCTTTCGCCGAGGACTTTAATCCTCCGCTGACCACAGTGCGTGTACCCACAGAAGCCATGGGCAGGCGCGCTGCACAACTGATTGTCGAAGCGATCGACTCGAACGTTTTAGACCAACTGACGGTGACGCTCCCGGTATCGCTGGTGGTCCGATCCTCGACTGCTCCGCCGCCCTCGCGTTGAGCCTGGCGGCGAGACGTCAGAGGGCGGAATGTGAGTGCATAGGTGATTTGTCGTCACGTGAACGTGTAGCGGGATGGTATCCCGGCCGGTTAGCGGCCATCGGGGCCGGTACGCGATGCGGGAGATCGTCAAGGCGCTGTTCTGC